>JBEAYH010000029.1:0-6511 GCA_041159435.1 Bacteroidota bacterium
TACAAATATTGAGAGAATTCGCTGTTCATTTTATTGCTTTGTTTTTTTCCCCAATACATATTTCACACCACCAATAAAATTAAACCCATATGCCGTGTACTGGTTCCAACGCTGGTATTGAATATTCGCAATATTATTTAAATCAAACCAGAAACCCCATTTTTCATTCAATTTATATTTTAAAACCAGGTTGATATCTGCAGCTGACCTCATTTTCACCAAAGAATTTGCAGCGACATCTTTTGCATAGGAACCTGTCCAAAAATCTGTATTGAGTACAACCATGAATTTATCCATAGGTTTCCAGCTAGCCTTGAACTTCATTTGTAAAGGCAGCAATCCAAATGGCTTTTCATATTGGATTTGCTTTTGGAAAATCATCCATTCAAATCCAGTTGAGAGTGATAATTGTTCGCTGACGATGTAATTGAAATTTGACTTCAAGTCGATTGTTCTGAGTGATTTTTCAAATATGGGAGCAAAATCCTTGCCCATTAAACCTTCATTTACAAAGAGAGGTAGATTCTTGTGTTCGGTCATTCCTGCTTGAAAATCAAATGTCAGCCCTTTTTCAGACTGAACATACAATCCAGCAAAAAGGGAATGTTGTTCATAAGCAGTTGCATTGGGATTGAGCAAGGAGCGAACAAAAGGATTCTGAATCAGCATCCTGTAAGGGGTATTGATTTCATACTTTGATCGAAGACCGCCTTTCAGATAAATTTTATCATCCTGCAACACATGTTTAAAGCTCATATTTGGCATGAACTTAAATTGCTTATCATAGTAAACCGGTATAACACTTAAATCCCATATCCATTTTTGTTGTATGATTTCTGCAGTCAGTGGTATTTTCACGAGAAATACATCATCAACAACTCTCCTGGCAGCGTTGATATGCAACCAAGAGATAGAGGGGCTAGCCTTTAGTTCGATGTGCTTTCTCCATTTGAAATCAGTAGGTAATTCAAAATTGCTATAAATGGTATTGAATTTGTAATTGGTTGTAAGATGATCGAATGATAGAAATGGATTCACTTTGATTTTACCCTCCTCCCCTGCAACATTGTTGAGGGATGCATGCACATTGAAATTTGTAAAATGTTGTTTCAATGCTGAATCAGGAATTTCAAAAACATTTCTGTCAAATCCGAAAGTCCTGTAACGATACCCTTCGATGTTCGTACCGATGTTATATTGGTAATTCTCTGAAATTCTTTTTTTGAAGGACGCCCCCAAGGTTCCGATGGCATGTTGCTGTCCGGGCAATTTTCCTTTCATAGAGAGATAGTCAGCATGCAGGTTTAAAGATTGATCTGCTCCAGCAGACGCATATGAGATGGAACCGAGTGGTGATTGCAAATTACCATACCCAAGATGAGCAATCAACTGATTGCTGTCGATCTCCTTTATTGGAGAAGTGTACGCGAGGGGCTTAATGGTAAACCCACTCATAGGCGTATTGAAAGAAAGTTTGATAGGTTCGTATGAAAATTTATAACGTGCTGTATCCTTTAAAACAGCATCCGGACGAAATTCTATTTTGGATGACTTAATAATGGAGGGCTTAAAAGAAGAAGTAATATTGATCTCCTCTTTCTTCTGTTTATCCAATTGAGCATATGTTTTCTCAACTTTCATTTGAAAAAAGAGAATTGCAAACGATATGTAATAAACTGATTTCACTTCTTTTTAATAATGGATTTTTCTTTTTTCTCAACGGATTTCAGCATTTCATTTGCTTCCACCTTCAATTCAGGAATGGAACAATGCTCAATCACACTCTTCAAAGTTGCCTTGGCATTGAAATAATCATCCTGAACAATGAATATATCCGCCAACAATAAATAAGATTTGGTGATCCATTTTTCATAGGAGCCCGACTGTTCAATTGTACGAATGGCCTCTTTCTCGGCCTCTTGATAATTGGGCATCAAAAAGTAGTTGTGGGCAATCTGGTACCTCGACTCTGCACCTATTTCACCTGAGTTGGAGCTTGCTATATACTGGAAATAATCAATTGATTTTTTGTGTTCATTTTTCAACTGCGCATCATAGCCAAGTATTGTAAAACACAATATAGAATCCTCTTTTGTTGCAGATGATTCTGCCATTAATTTCTGCACCCATGGATTTGCCTCAGAAAACTGAGCAAGTTGATGATAAGATTTTACAATTCCTCTGGCGGCATCCAATTCAACAGCTGGAGTATTGGCCATTTCATTTAACTGCAAATAACATCGCAGCGAGGATCCATAATCTTTTAACTCATAATAATAAAGCTTAGCAGCATTTTGCATTGACTTTTCCTTTAAAGGGGTTACTCCCTTTGTTGCAATAGATTCAAAAACTGGAGCAGCCTCTTTGAATTGCTTAGACTTTAGTAGCACGTCAGCTTTTAACGCAAGCACATTGGCAATGTAGAGTCCACTTGGAAACTGTGTAATGTAACCATCTAAGGTATTTAAAATAGATGGGGATGGATCAATTGCATAAGCATTTTGAATGAATCGGTACATCAAAGAATCCTTTTCAACCTGGGTAATGGACTTCCCGGCAGATTCCAGGAATCGCTGATAATCATTGATTTTCCCATTTTCCAAAAACATCAATTTTGCATTTTCCATTGCTTCAGATGTTTGCGGAGCACTGGGATATTGCTTGATTAGAATATTGTATTGTTTGATGGCATCATCAGTCTGATCCAGATTGAAGTATGCAATTCCGAGTTTCAAATAAATTTGTGGACGCACTTCGTTGTTCTCATCAACCAGATCAAGCATTTTTTTCAAAAAAGGTATTGCATTTTCAAACTCCTCTTCAGACATATATGTATCTGCCAATTCCATGTACATAAGAGAGATCAAAGAGGATTTGCTGTATCTGCTGATGGCATCTTTTAACATTACAATTTTAGATTCGGGCGACCGCATTCCTTCAATAATGGCGAGCTGAAAAATGGCATAATCCATTCCGAATCCCGTTGTTTCAGTGATGCGTGTATACAAAGCCTTTGCCTTGGGAAAGTTTTTATCCATAAAGCTGCAATCAGCAGCACGCAGGATGGATTCACGTATTTTTTGATCGCTGATATCATTGTCAATCAAAAAAACTTTTTCGAAGTACCCATATGCACGTTTATAATCCTCCATTTCATAAAAACAATAACCCAAATTATAATTCGCATTTATTTCATTGGCATCACCGCTTGATTGAGAAGGATTAGACAAATATTGTTGGAGAAGTTTTGCAGCATTTCCGAAATTATTCTTCCGAAAAGATATTTCCCCCAGCCAAAAGATGGATAGTTGATAATAATTTGAAGTTGGATATGCACTCAACAACTTAAGCACCTGTTCTGCATTTTCATATTGCACATCGTATACCAACTCCAGTCCACGTCCGTAGTATATTCTAGGAATCAAATTCCTTACAACCGGATTTGACAAATCAACCTTGTCCAAAAGTTCAAGCGCAGCCTTGAAATTATTTGTTTTGGCATAGTATTGAAGCAGGATTTCTTTTACTTCTGGATTGAATTTGGAATTAGGATATTCATCCATAAAAGCAGTGATGGTTTTGAACCCCTGGTCTTCAAAACCCAATTCAAAAGAGAGTTTTCCATCTAGAAATGTTGCAATTTCTTTTTTATCCAAATCCAAATTGGAAGTAGTGCAATACTGAAAAGATGTTCTTGCATTTGATTTATCACCTAAGTCAAGATATGAGAGTCCGAGCACGAACATAGACTCAACAGCAATGTCATCATTTCCAACAGACAAAGCCTTGAGCTGCTCAATTGCTTTTGCATGTTTTTCAAGATGATAATAACTTGTTCCCAACTCAAATCTTTGCACAGGATTGAGCGAAAGGCCCTGAGCAATTATTTTCTCGTACAGGTCTGCAGTTTTAGAATATTCATCTTGGTTGAAATAAATGGAAGAAAGGAGTTGCATCATTTCTACCAAATGAAGTGACTCGGAATTCTTTAAGTATTCTTCACCATATTCAAGTGCTTTGCTCTCCATACCCTTTTCATGGTAGATGTATGCCAAATAAAAAGGTATTGCCTTGGAATACTTTGCATCTGTTTCAATCGCTGTAAAATGAGTCAATGCTGAGTCATAGTTATTTTCAGAGAAGGCAATGAACCCCATGTAATACTGAACATCATTCTTGTATGACGTATTTTCCAGTTGAAGCAAACTTTTGAAATAAGGTTTGGCATTGTCAAACTTTTTTTCAGAAAAATAGGCAACAGCCTTTTGGAACTGCACTTGCTCATGTTGAATGTTGTTCAAATGAGCCAGTTCAATCGACTCCAAATAGTTCAATGCCTCGGTGAACATGGATAATTCAAAATAATAATCAGCAAGCAATAATGCAACTTGAGACTTGTTGGCAATATTTGAAGAAACTTGGAAATATGATATTCCACTATTGATGTAATAAGATTCTCGCTGGATAATCCCAATTTGAATCCGCTTGAATGCTAAGATCTCCTTTATATGATCGTTGGATAGAATATCAATTTTGGACTGTACATTATCTATGTAATCAATGGCAGAAGCATAATGTTCTTGTGCAATAAGTTCATCGATTTGTTTCAGCCATCTGCTTTCCAGTGTATTTCCATTGTTTTCCTGTGCAAAGCCTGGTGTGTTAAAAAAAACCAACACCAGCAAAGTCAATTGAAGGAAAAACGATCGTGCAATATGAATCTTGCTGTTCATGATGGAATACTTCCCAAAAATAAACCTTAAATAATGAGAATCAATCAATATTGTAACTTTGTCAGCCGGATATTAACATTGAGTTATACACATTGAACAATGGATGTAAACAAGCATATAGCAGCTACGATCATTACAATTGGTGATGAACTGCTGATTGGACAGACCATCGACACGAACAGTGCATGGATTGCATCCTCTCTGAACAGGATAGGTATCACAGTTAAAAGAAGGGTTGCCATTGGAGATGAATGGGGAGCCATTTGGAACACACTGGAAGATGAAGGTCGGGATGCAGCAATCATTCTCATTACAGGTGGATTAGGACCAACATCTGATGATATCACCAAACCCTTGCTTTGTAAATTTTTTGGGGGGGAGCTGGTTACCGATCAGGGAGCATTGGACAATGTTGTAGAAATTTTCACAAAAAAACTGAACAGACCCTTGCTGGAAAGAAATCTCAAACAGGCTGAAGTACCTAACAATTGTACTGTTATACAGAATAAAAGAGGAACTGCACCTGGAATGTGGTTTGAAAAAAATGGTGTTATATATGTTAGCATGCCCGGTGTACCTCATGAGATGAAAGGCATGATGGATGATTTTGTAATTCCTGCATTGCTAAGCAAGTTCAATGTTAGTCCAGTGCAACACCGAACCCTGCTTACCGCTGGAATCGGAGAATCATTTCTTGCAGAGAAACTTACAGATTTTGAATCCAAACTTCCCACCAACATCAAACTGGCATATTTGCCCAATTATGGAATGGTTAGATTGCGCCTGACAGACCTACAATCAGAAAGCAATGCATCCATCATAGATGAATATTTCCAAATGCTACAATCACACGTGCAGGAGTTCATGGTCATCAACGATGATCTGTCCATGCAGGAAGTGATAGCCAAAAAACTATTGGATAGTAAAACAAGTCTTGCTGTAGCTGAAAGCTGCACAGGCGGCTATATTTCCCAGCTCATCACGCAAATGGCTGGCAGCAGTCAATATTTTTTAGGAAGTGTTGTAAGCTATTCTAATGAAATGAAACAGGACGCACTGAATGTTCCAAGTGAGATCATCCAAGAACATGGTGCAGTGAGCACCCAAACCGTCGAAGCCATGGCAGAGGGTGTGAGAAAACTTGCCAAAGCGGACTATGGTTTGGCAACTTCAGGAATCATGGGACCAGGAGGTGGTACAGCAGGAAAACCTGTGGGATTTGTATGTGTAGGATTCAGCTCCAATAAAAAAACAATCAGTACAAGTTTTCAGTTCCGGTTTGACAGAAGGCGGAACATCGAATTGACTGCTGTAAGTGCACTTGATTTTCTGAGGAAAAATATGGGATAAGTACTTCAGAAAGATAGATTTATGCATCCAATTAAAGAGTAACTTTACACCGTAATTATTTTGACTTGGCAACAGCAAATGTCATAATGCCCAAGCTCGGCGAGAGCATCGCAGAAGCTACTGTTCTGAAAATCCACAAAAAAGTCGGAGACAGCATAAGCATTGATGAAACGCTGATGGATATAGCTACCGATAAAGTTGACAGCGAAGTCCCATCAACTGAGGAAGGAATTATTGAAGAAATACTGTGCAAAGAGGGTGAAGTCGTCAAAATTGGTGCTGTTATTGCCAAAATAAAAAACAACAAAGAAACTGCGGAGCCTGAAAAGAAAGCAGTTGCAAACCATCAACCCATTCATGTAAATGGCAAACATCAGGAAAAGGATGAAGAATTGGTGGTTCCATACACACCTTCCCAGGTTGTAAAA
>JBEAYH010000036.1:0-7634 GCA_041159435.1 Bacteroidota bacterium
TTGTATTGGCATTTGATCGTTATGATGCTCGCTTTTTTATCTGCTCCAGTGATATTCTATATGCGGGATAAGAAAAACATTCCAGTGGAAGTCAAGGAGGAAAATCTTGACAGTCGCGAGTTCTGGATGTTTGTCGGCTCTCTCTTGTTGTTCATTGCAGGTTTTTATATCATCATACTTACTTCACTTCCTTTTTTCAACAAATTGTTTGGAACAAAATGGGCTATCGGGGAAGATGTTGAATTTGTATACAACCGCATCATGGTTTTGATTGCCATCATTCTCGGTATGCTGACTGCCATGACACAGTACCTTAAGTATAAAAACACAAGCAGGAAATTTATTTGGTCTAAACTTTGGATTCCTACTGTATTTGCATTGGTGCTTTCTGCCAGTGTCAGCTATTTTGGTGAAATACAGTATGATAAATATGGAATGGGTTATTTGGTTGCGATTCATCTTGCATTGTTTTCATCTGTATATGCAGTGATTGCTAATTTCAATTATTTGGCTTCTGTCGTCAAATGGAAAATGAAAGCTGCGGGTGCATCCATTGCGCACGTCGGATTTGGAATGATGCTGGTAGGGATTTTGATCTCATCATCTAAGAAAGAATTGATCTCTGAAAACCGGACTGGCATTGCAGTAGCTGGACTCAAAGATGCGAAAGGCAAAGATGAAGATCCGCGCGAAAATGTAACATTGATTTATAATATACCCACACCAATGGGTAAGTATACTGTTACTTATTTAGGTGATTCATCTGTTGAGAAAGATGACAGGGTTTATTTTAAAATTAAATTTCTCAAAACCGATACAGCAGATAATTCAATTACCGAGGAATTCGATGTACGTCCAAATGCCTTTCTGATGAAATCAGGCGAGGGCACACAACTTTCTTCCAATCCTGGTGCTAGACATTATCTATCCAACGATGTTTTTGTTTACATCACCTCATGGTTGAATCCTGATAATATAAAAGATACTGCCGCATTCAATTATCAAAAAGTAAATACCGGGGACACTGTTTTTTATTCAAACGGATTTGTTGTGGTGGATCGTTTGCTGGCAGCCAATAAGAATGACAACAAAGATTTGCCGGTGGTGGACAGTGCATGGCTCTCTGAGTTGACTGTTTATGCGAAAGATGGACGAAAATTTAGTTCTACTCCTGCTTTTTTTGTGAAGGATGGTGGCAGTTCTGTCAAGACCGATACCATCATGGAACAGAATTTGATTTTTGCATTGGAGCGTAAAGGGCAGGAAATAAAATTGGGTCTGAAAGAATCCAATGCTGTGATGCGGTATATTACATTGAAGGCCTACCGTTTTCCATGGATCAATTTATTGTGGTTGGGAACCATCATCATGGTAATTGGCTTTTTGTTAAGCATGTGGAACAGAATCAAATCCAAATTATACGTAGTTTAGTATACATGCGCAAGCTGCTCATCATATTGCTGATTGCTGTCTCGTATCATGCTGAAGCACAATGGAAATCTGGCCAGCATGACACATTGTGGGTTCCCTACATCATTTATGATGGAGATACCATGACGTATAGAGTGATGGATCAGGTAAATGTGTTTGGGAAAATGACTGCGGAGCAGCGGGCATATATGAAGAAGTGGACGCGTTTGCGAAATGCTGTTTATGTGACGTATCCTTACGCGAAGAAAGCGAGTTACATCATCAATGATGTGGTAATGAACCTCAATAAAATTCAAGATCCGCAGCAGCGCAAAAAATATTTGAATACAAGAGAGAAAGAATTGAAAAAAGAATTCACGGAGCCCCTAACCGCACTTTCTGTATACCAGGGTAAGATTCTGATGAAGTTAATCAACCGTGAAACCAGTAATAACTGTTACGATCTCATCAAAGAGTACCGGGGTGGATTTACCGCCCGTTTTTGGCAAACAGTCGCCTGGGTTTTTGGAAGCAGCCTGAAACAGGATTATGATCCAAATGGTCCAGATGCTGAAATGGAAAGCATCGTACTGGAGGTTGCCAGAATGTACGGGCATGTCTAAATGGGATAGGTCCCAGCATTATCCAAAAATGTATCTTTGCACATCAATTTCATCGCATGAAACTATTTGTGCTTGGCATAGGTGTTCACCCAGACGATGTGGAGCTCAGTTGTTCCGGTACGCTCATCAATGAGGTAAGGAAGGGCAACAAAGCTGGAGTAGTAGATTTGACAAGAGGAGAGCTTGGAACAAGAGGTACGGCAGAGACGAGAGATGCAGAAGCCCAAAAAGCAGCTGAGATCATGGGCTTGTCTGTTCGCGAGAACTTGGGTATGCGTGATGGTTTTTTCAAGAATGATGAGGAGCATCAGCGACAACTCATACGAGTGATCCGAAAGTACCAGCCAGAAGTGGTGCTCTCTAATATTTTGGATGACAGGCATCCAGATCATGGACGCGCAGGAAAATTGATTGCCGAGTCGTGTTTTCTCTCTGGCTTATCAAAAATTGAAACAGTTGATGATGAAGGGAAGCTGCAGGCAAAATGGAGACCCAAACATATTTTGCATTATATCCAGGACAGGTTTTACGAGCCCAATTTGATTGTTGATATCTCTGATGTATTTGAGCAGCGCATGGAATCTATCAAAGCCTATGTAACACAATTTCATACGAGTCCGGATGGCGCTAAAGGAACCCAAACATATATTTCCACCCCTGATTTTTTGGATGCAATTGTTTCCAGAGCAAGATTGATGGGAAAAAGAATTGGTGTGAAGTACGGAGAGGGTTTTATTTCACAAAAAAATATTGGCATCAGTCATTTGGAACAGCTGGTGTTGAATGAAACATAAAGAATATATATGTCACGTTTTAAAGTAGGACTCGTACAAATGTCATGTTCTGCAGATGCAAAGGCTAACATGGACAAAGCCATCAAAGGAATCAGAGAGGCGGCTGGGAAAGGTGCAAATGTTATTTGCTTGCAGGAGTTGTTTACTTCATTGTATTTCTGTGATGTGGAAGATTATGAAAACTTCAAACTCGCTGAAGCTATTCCAGGCGCTTCTACCGATGAATTGTCTGAGGTCGCAAAGGAACTAGGTGTTGTGATCATTGCGTCCTTGTTTGAAAAAAGAACACAGGGTATTTATCACAATACCACAGCAGTATTGGATGCTGATGGAACCTATCTCGGAAAGTACCGCAAGATGCACATCCCTGATGATCCTGCTTATTATGAAAAATTTTATTTCACTCCGGGTGATTTAGGGTATAAAGTTTTTCAAACCAAGTTTGCAAAAATTGGTGTGTTGATTTGTTGGGACCAATGGTATCCAGAGGCTGCTCGATTGACATCTTTGATGGGCGCAGAAGTACTGTTTTATCCAACTGCGATTGGTTGGTCAACTGCACAGGATCAGGCTACCAATGATGAGCAGTTCAATGCATGGCAAACAATTCAAAGAAGTCACGCTGTTGCCAATGGGGTGCATGTTGTAAGCGTGAACAGGGTAGGATTGGAGCAAAACGGTGCGATGAAATTCTGGGGTGGGTCTTTCGTTTCAAATCCATTTGGAAGACTGTTGTCGCAGGCTTCTCATGATCAAGAGGAGGTCATGGTTGTTGAAATTGACACACAAAATACAGATAGCTATCGCACACACTGGCCCTTCATGCGTGATCGCAGGATTGATTCATACGGTGAGATTGTGAAGAGGTTTATTGATTAAAATAGTTGACAGTTGACGGTTAACTGTTAACAGTCAACTGTCAACAGCTAAAACAATTACAACAATTACAACAACCACAACTCTCCCATGACCCCCAAACAACTTGGCTACTATTTTCCTGCAGAATTTGCTCCGCACAAAGCAACCTGGTTGAGCTGGCCTCACAAGGAAGCTTCATGGCCTGGGAAAATTGAAACCATATTCCCTTCTTATGTTGCATTTATCAAAACCTTGGTAAGATTTGAGGACGTGAATATCAATGTTTGCGATGCAGAGATGAAGGAGAAAGCAAGGTTGATGTTACAGGGTGCTGGTGTTGACCTGTCTCGAATTAACTTTTATATACATCCCACGAATGATGCATGGTGCAGGGATCATGGCCCCGCATTTTTATTGAATAAAAACGATCGATCTAACAAAGCAATTGTTGACTGGAACTACAATGCATGGGGAAATAAATATCCGCCATATGATTTGGATGATGTGATTCCCACTAAAATCGGAAAGGCACTTGGAATTGAAGTTTTTCATCCAGGCATTATCATGGAAGGTGGGTCAGTTGATTTCAATGGTGCCGGGACTGTAATAACATCTACCGCCTGTTTGTTGAATCCAAATCGAAATCCTCATTTGAATCAATCTCAAATTGAGCAGTATTTGATGGATTATTATGGGCAGGATCAGGTTTTATGGGTCGACGAAGGAATTGTGGGGGATGATACGGATGGACATATTGATGATACAGTCAGATTTGTAAATGAGGATACTGTCATTACCGTCGTAGAAGAAAACAAGCAAGATGAAAATTATGGATTGCTTCAGCACAATTTGAAACAGCTCCAACATATGCGCCTGTTGAATGGCAAGCAGCTGAATATTGTAGAAATCCCGATGCCTGATGATGTTATTTGGGAGGGTCAACGCCTACCTGCGTCTTATGCCAATTTTTACATAGCCAACAACCAAGTTATTGTGCCTACCTATAAATGTGGGAAAGATGACCTGGTTTTATCAAGAATCCAACAATGTTTTCCTGATCGCGAGGTAGTTGGAATTGATTCCACCGATATTATATGGGGACTAGGAAGCTTCCACTGTCTAAGTCAGCAGGAGCCAGCCTAATCAATTTGTAAGTATAAATACTTATTTTTGTTAAGTATAAATACTTTTTATACTATATTTGACATAATCCAAATCTGTTTTAAATCCAATATCCAACACATGTCAATCGAAGCAACAACCCATCCTGTCAGAACCGTTGCACAAGAACTTGGGCTAAGAATACGCAAAGCCCGCCTTGAAAAGGACCTGACCATCCAGTCTCTGGCCGACTTGGTTGAAATAGAGTATACACAGATGAGCAGAATTGAGCTGGGAAAAATCAATACCAGCGTTTTGCAGGTTTGTAGAATTTCTAGGGCTCTTGAGATTTGTATGTCAACACTCCTGAAGGACTTAGAGTTGAATGTAACCAAAAAGCAAGTAAAAGATTGCGGATCTGATATGTTGTTCTCAGATTCAGATAACGCCTAGTCCGTGTTTTTCATCGCTGGCGATGTTGTGAACATCCCACTCTATTCTTTTCTCAAATTTGTTTTTCCGCTGCTGGCAGTCTTTTTTGTTGCAAATCCTGCAAGAGAAGTCGAGACAACCATCCGCATGAACAAATAGCTCTACACTTTCTCCAAATTCATTTCTTGCAATTTCACTGAATGCATCCACTTCATTGTGCGCTTCGTGCACATTAAGATACCAGGGAACGGTGAGGTGGCAGTCGACATGAATAACCGATCCAAATTTGATGATACGCAGGTTGTGCAAGTCGACCCAGTTCTCTCTTCTGTTTTCATTCATTCTTCCGACCAGTTTTTCCAGCATGGCATGATCTGCTTCATCCATGATGCCAGCGATGCTGCTCCGAACGATGGTATATCCGGTATAAATGATAAAGAATGCAAATCCAATGGCGATAACGCTATCAATCCATATCCATCCCGTAAGAAAAATCACTGCCATGGCAGCAACAATTCCTATGGTAGAGTAGGTGTCGCTTTGTAAATGTTTTCCGGATGCAACCAATGCCAGTGAATTGTTTTTCTTTCCAACGCGTATGGCATACCAACCTGTTGCATAGTTAATGATGGCAGTAAAGCTGATGATCAGCATACCTGTGTCAAGTTTTTGGATGGTATGTGGGTGAATAAAATTGTCTATCGCTTCATAGATAATTACAAATCCTGCGATGGTAACCAGACTTCCCTCAACAGCCGCAGAAACAAACTCAGCTTTTCCATGTCCGTATGGATGTTCTTTATCGCGCGGCTTTGATGCAATATATAGGCTATACAAACTGATGAACCCTGCAACCACATTGACAGTGCTTTCAAGTGCATCGGTGAGGACTGCAACTGATTTTGTCATCCACCAGGCCATAATTTTAAACGCAAATAATATGACAGCGACGATAGCTACTATTCGCTGTACTTTATAATTGATGGTTGCCTGTTGCGACTGACTCATGATGCAAATTGTTACTGAAAGTAGTCATATTGAAATAATTTTCGTGAACTTCGTTGTAGAATTAATCCACATACAATCGAAAGATAATTTTATGCCTGTCGATCTTGTAGCATATAAAGAACTTCATCAATATTGTGCTGAACACGATGTTCAATTGGTGGCAGTTTCCAAAACCAAGCCGAATCAGGATATTCTTACGCTTTATGATAATGGACATCGGATTTTTGGAGAAAACTATGTGCAGGAGCTTGTTAAAAAGCAGGAGGAGCTTCCCAAAGATATTCAATGGCATTTCATTGGGCACCTACAATCCAATAAAATAAAATACATCGCACCATTTGTTTCATTGATTCATGGAGTGGATAGTCTCAGGTTGTTACAGGCAATTGATAAAGAAGCGAGAAAAAACAACCGCGTTATTCCATGTCTCTTGCAGGTTCATATCGCCAAGGAAGAAACAAAATTTGGATTTGATATGGATGAACTCAAAATGGCAGCATCAGAAATATTTCTGGAAAAGAAATATACGAATGTGCTTGTCAGCGGATTGATGGGCATGGCATCTTTTAGTGATGACCAATTATTGGTTCAATCTGAATTTGATCAGTTGAAATCGATGTTTGATGAAATCAAGTCTACTTTTCACCAGGAGGCAAGCAATTTTAATATCCTTTCAATGGGGATGAGCGGAGATTACAAAACTGCAGTTGCTTGCGGGTCTAATATGATCAGGGTTGGTAGTACAATTTTCGGAGCGAGAAACTACAATGTAAGCAGTTAACAGTTGACAGTTAACAGTCAACTGTTAACCGGAATCTGTCATTTCTTTTTCGCTGCAAAATCAAATACCATATTGCAAAAAGCTTTTACACCAACATCCAGCATGCTGTCATCAATATAGAAGTCGGGTGTATGATGCGGAGCAGCTTTGTTGGGATCCATTCCTTTTGGCATGCCACCAAGGTTGAAGAAAAAGCTGGGTGCTTTTTCATTGAAGAATGAAAAATCTTCTGCGCCGGTTGTCCATCTTCCCAAATCAACATTTTCTTTGCCAGCAGCTTTTTCCAATGAAGGAATCAGCATGTTCACCAGCGAAGAGTCATTGTATGTTACCAGTGTTTTGGTATCAATTACTGTTTCAATCTTGGCGCCCCATGCATCACCAACTGTCTGACAAATTTTTCTGATTTTTTCGTGTACATCTTTTTGCATTTTGCTGTCAAGCGTACGAATAGTGCCTTCTAATTCAGCTTCTTCGGGAATGATATTCGCTCTTACTCCTGCATGAAACTTGGCAACTGTTACTACAAGCGGTGCGACAGTCAAGTCTTCTTGCCTGCTGACAATGGTTTGCAATTGGTTGATGATTTGTGATCCAACCACTACTGGATCGATGCCTGTCCAAGGT
>JBEAYH010000062.1:0-6210 GCA_041159435.1 Bacteroidota bacterium
AGTCCTACGGAATTCATTTCTTTCCCATATTCATCCAGCGCAATCAGTGTTGTGTCCTTCTCCAGCCATTCCAAAATCATTTTTCCTTCCAGTCGCTTGAGATCATTTTCGCTCAGCATGCCAGCATTTTTAGGAACAGGGATGATTTCCCATTTCAAGGAACAATATTTATTGATGCGTTTGGAATAATCTTCTATGGCAGATTTGATGCCTGCTTCATGCTGCTTGCCAATGCTCCAGAGTTCAATCTTCATGATATCCACAAAGAAAACGAACATTTTTTGTAATTTGATTGATCAAACTGCTGCAATGAAAAAATTGATCTTCATTTTATCCGTTCATCTCATCGCAATGCTTGCAAACGCACAAATCAAAAAGGCGCCTGATAGGGCAGAAGGCGAGGGACCTTGGACACAACTCATCCTCCGTGGTGCAACGCTGATCAACGGAACAGGTGCTCCACCCAATGGTCCTGTTGACATCGTCATTGAACAAAACAGAATTGTATCCATCAGAAATGTTGGGTACCCTGGATTGGCAATCAAACAAAGCTCTCGACCCGTGCTGAAAGGAGGCGGAAAAGAAATTGATTGCAGTGGGATGTATATTCTGCCTGGATTTGTAGATATGCATGGACATATTGGCGGAACTGAGCAGGGTACACCAGCAGAATATGTTTTCAAACTTTGGATGGCGCATGGAATAACGACCATTCGTGATCCATCTTGTGGAAACGGACTCGAATGGGTATTGGATCAAAAGCAGAAGAGCTTGAACAATTCCATTACTGCCCCTCGCATCTTTGCTTATACTGCATTTGGTATGGGTGCAAAAGGCGGCATATCCACACCAGAGCAAGCCATTGAATGGGTGAGGGAGAACGCTAAAAAAGGTGCCGACGGCATCAAATTTTTTGGTGCTGCACCTGCAATCATGGATGCTGCTTTGCGGGAAAATAAAAAAATCGGATTGCGTTCTTGCTGTCACCACGCACAAATGGATGTAGCGCGATGGAATGTGGTGAATTCTGCCGAAGCAGGATTGACATCCATGGAACATTGGTACGGTTTACCGGAGGCATTGTTGGAAAAAAATACCATTCAGGAGTATTCATTGAATTACAACTATGCCAATGAGCAGCACAGATTTGAAGAAGCAGGAAAATTATGGAAGCAAGCTGCCAAGCAGGGATCTGAAAAATGGAACGCTGTGATGAAGAAGTTATTGGATTTGGATTTTACACTTGATCCAACCTTCAATATCTATGATGCCACAAGAGATTTACACAAAACCCGTCGGTTGGAATGGCATGATGAATACACGCTTCCCTCTCTGTGGAAATTTTACGCACCCAATCGCCAGTCACACGGTTCATTCTGGTTCAATTGGGGTACAGAGCAGGAAGTCGCATGGAAAGAGAATTACCGAATATGGATGAGTTTTGTAAATGAATACAAAAACAAAGGAGGAAGGGTTACCACTGGCTCTGACAATGGGTTTATTTATCAGACATATGGATTTGGGTATGTGCGAGAGTTGGAAATGCTGCGCGAAGCTGGATTCCATCCACTTGAAGTAATCAGATCTGCAACATTGTACGGAGCTCAGGCATTGGGAATGGAAAAAGAAATTGGATCTGTTGAAGTTGGAAAACTGGCCGACCTTGTTGTCGTCGATGCCAATCCCCTTGAAAATCTTCAATATCTCTATGGTACTGGTGCAGTGTATTTGAATGATCAAAACGAAGTAGTGCGCAAAGGTGGTGTGAAATATACCATCAAAGACGGTATTGTATACGATGCCAAGAAATTATTGGCAGACGTTAAAAAAATGGTAGATGACGCGAAGGAAGAAACCGGAAACATCAAGCAACCTGGAATAAAATAAAACTAATCATGAAAAAAATATTTTTCATCCTATTGATTTTACCTGCTTTTTTAAAAGCGCAACAACTGCCATCTATCACTGAAAAAACCAAGGGATTTATCAAACATGAGGGATTCGTTCCTTTTTACAGAGATGATGCAAACGGCAAAATCTGGCTGGAGATCAATCAGCTCAATACCGAATTGCTTTATGTGATGTCATTGCCAGCAGGACTAGGATCCAATGATATAGGATTAGACCGTGGACTGCTGGGAGGAGGACGTATTGTAAAATTTATCCGTGTGGGGAAAAAGATCCTGATGATTGAACCCAATTATGGATACAGGGCTATTTCAGATGCTGCAAGAGAAAAAGCTGCAGTGGAACAATCCTTTGCGCAGTCTACACTCTGGGGATTCACAGCTGAGGCTGAACAGAATGGCAGTGTATTGGTCGACGCAACAGAATTTCTTACAAGAGATGCCATGCAGGCTGCCAATAGAATCCGCAACATGAAACAGGGAAATTATATGCTTGACAGAGGTCGATCTGCCTTGTATTTTTCGACTTGTAAAAATTTTCCACTTAATACTGAGTTGGAATCTACCATCACACTGGTTAACAATGATGGCAATGCTGGAAATTATGTGCAGGCTGTTGCTCCATCAACAGAAGCAATTACGTTGCGCATGCATCATTCCTTTGTTCAATTGCCAGATAATAATTATCAACCAAGAGTTTTTGATCCAAGATCCAGTTTCAATCATGTTTCATTTTATAATTACAGTACACCGGTTTCATCTCCAATAGAAAAGTTTTATGCGGTAAGACATCGCTTGCAAAAAAAGGATCCCTTTGCGGCTGTCAGCGAGCCTGTCAAACCCATTGTTTATTATCTGGATAACGGAACTCCAGAACCCATCCGCTCTGCATTGCTGAAAGGAGCTGCATGGTGGAATCAAGCTTTTGAGGCTGCCGGTTACAAAGATGCTTTCATTGTCAAGGTATTACCCGATACCTGCGATCCCATGGATATCAGATACAACATGATCAACTGGGTCCACCGCTCAACAAGGGGTTGGAGTTATGGTGCAAGTGTGGTAGATCCCAGAACTGGAGAGATCATAAAGGGACAAGTTTCACTGGGTTCCTTGCGTGTTCGACAGGATTATATGATTGCCCAAGGATTGTTGTCCCCATTCAAAGACGAAGAGCTTTCTGAAGACCTCATGCTTAAAATGTCATTGGATCGATTGGAGCAATTGAGTGCACATGAGGTTGGGCATACACTGGGACTCATGCACAACTATGCTGCAAGCACTGTGAACCGATCAAGCGTAATGGATTATCCCCATCCGCTGATAAAAATTGACAACACTGGAAAAATTGATTTGAGCGATGCATACGAGCATAAAATAGGAGCTTGGGATAAAGTTGCGATTACTTGGGGGTATGCAGATCTGAGAAATGAGAAAGATGAAAAATATCAGTTGAATAAAATTCTTTCAAATGCATATGCCAATGGATTGAAGTTCATCAGTGACAGAGACGCAAGAGCAGCAGGTGGATTGCATCCGGATGCACACTTGTGGGACAATGGGAACGATATTTTGTCAGAGTATGAAACGATCATGAAGGTTCGGGCAAAAGCATTGTCGTCGTTCGGACTGAATACAATTCAAAAAGGAACTCCCATGGCTTTCTTGGAAGATGTATTGGTTCCCGTTTATTTTCACCATCGCTATCAGGTGGAGGCAGTTTCAAAATTGGTTGGAGGCATGCAATACAACTATGCATTGAAAGGTGATGGTCAGCTTATCACTGCACCGCTTTCCAAAGAAATGCAGCAGAAAGCCATGCAGACGCTGATGAAAAGCATTGATCCAACCTTTCTTGAATTGCCATCTAATATTGCTAATCTGATCCCACCCAGGCCAGCAGGTTATGATTTCAACAGGGAGTTGTTTAAAAAGAAAACCGGATTGGCATTTGATCAGCTGTCGCCGGCAGAGGCTGCTACTGACCTTGTATTATCTTTTCTATTTCATCCGGAGAGAGTCAACAGACTCTATCAGCACGGGCTTGCTGGAGGATATGGATTGAGTGATGTATTGAATGCAGCAATCAATTCAACTTTCAAGTCATCTAGAAAAAATGGGATGCAGGGTGCTATTCAAATGCAGACCGAACAAATGTTGATGACATACTTGCTCTCTATTTCTGTCAGTGATGCAATATCATATCCCGCAAAATCTGCAGTTGTCTCTTCATTGAATGCTTTGAAAAAGTTTATGGAAGCACAGAAGAAATCAACTACAGATGCTCAATATGCTGCACACATAGAAATGTTGTTGTTGCGAAGCAAGGAGCCAGAGAAAGCCACACCAGCTGTATACCTGGATGCTCCTCCCGGAGCTCCCATTGGGTGTGAGGACTTATTTTAATGCGTGTATGAATTTTTCATGAAGTGCTAGTACTTGTGGTACTAGCATTTTTTGTTCATCATTCATGATGACTTCATCACAGAGTTTTATTTTTATCTCTTCTTCGATCTGGTTTTGCATTCTTTCCATCACCTGCTCATAACCAATGCCATCTCTTTTCATGGTTCTTTGCACCCTCAAAGCATTGGGAGCGTATACTCCAATGATGATATCAAATTCGCCCTGTATGCTACTTTCAAAAATCAAAGCTGCCTCTTTGATGGCATAAGGAGTTGTTTGTTTTTCCATCCATTCTTTTGCATGTGCAATTGTATAGGGATGAACCATTCCGTTGAGTTGTTGAAGCAGGTCTTTATCTTTAAAAACTTTTTCAGCAATGAATGTCCTGTTTAGTATTCCGCCAATGTAAGCATCGTTTCCAAATACTTGCTTTATTTCCTCTACAAGTTTTGGGTGGGTCGACATGATTTTTTTTGCTTCCAGATCTGCATAATAAACAGGAGTCCCGATTGCCTCAAAAATTTTGGCAACGGTTGTTTTTCCAGAACCAATTCCACCGGTAAGTCCCACTTTAAGCATCACCAAATGTAAATAAAAAAGCCTGGAAGGATTTCCAGGCTTTTGTTTGTTTAAGTTGCAATTATTTTGCTGCGGCAGTTTTATTGAGTTGCTCACTCCATTCAAGACTGATAGCAGATTTTTCAATTTTCATGAAAGAGCCAGGACTTACTTCAATTTGAATTGTTGAGTCATCATTTACTTTGTTGACAATTCCGTGTATGCCGGCAATGGTGACAATTTTATCGCCTTTTTGAAGATCGTCTTGAAATTTCTTTGCCTTTTTTGCTTTCTGAGCTTGTGGACGGATCATGAAGAAGTAGAAAACTACGATCATGCCTCCCAACAACACCAACTGCATGATACCTGCATTGGGGGAAGCTTGTAAAAAGAATGTATTCATCATATTGTTTGTTTGAAAAAGTTTTACAAATGTAGCTAATTAGGATTGTTTTTTGAACTCTACTTTTTTAATGGAACCGGCTGCCTGAAGATCTTTGTGAATGCTGTCGAGTATTCCGTTTACAAATTGACCACTCTGCTGCGTACTATAACTTTTTGCGAGATCAATGTATTCATTGATGGTAACTTTTGTTGGAATGGTCTCAAAGTACAGGAATTCGCAAATGCCCAAACGAAGCAGTATCATATCCAATGCAGCAATTCGATCAGCATCCCAATTGTTTAGCTTGGGCTTAATCATGTCCATTGTAAAATTCTTCTTATCGATGGCTGTTTTCAGGAGGTTCAATGCATAGTTGGTTTTTTCCGGACCTACCACGTCTGTGAATTCATATGCAGCAGGTTTACTCAGATAGTTCAATACCATTTGGTAGATCATTTCCGCATCATCATCCCACTGTAAAAAATATTCTTCCAGGAAATCTGTGAACTCCTCATTCGCCATCATGAGATCGGTGAAGATGAAACTCAAAATTTCCTTCTCAGATTTTTTATCACGCGACTCTTCGTGGATATATGACTTGTAAATTTCCGTCTCAACCAGTGAGAGGTAAATTTTTCTTACCAGTTCTTGGTTGATTTTTTCTGCAAAGTGCTTTTGTTTCACAATGGCTTGGAAAGAGGCTGTCTCTAAAATTTTCCAGAGCAAAGTATTTCCTGCTATTTTGGTGTTTACATGCAAATCTTCATAGCTTGGCAAGTGTTTCGAAGCCCGCAATTTGGCATCTGTTTCTGCGTACCTGGCAATTTCGGTGAGAGAATAGAGGCAAAAGGCGAACAATTCCGCCGTTTGATCTAAATAGGATTTCAATAATTTTAAGGATTGAGGCTCTGTAGCCAAGGTCGACTCGGATTCTGCTGCGTAAAGGCATTGCATCAC
>JBEAYH010000065.1:0-10422 GCA_041159435.1 Bacteroidota bacterium
GCCTTGCTCACTGTTTCCGGACTTGAAATTCCAGAAAGTGCTGTAAAAACCATGTAAATGCTTCCAAAAATGGTCAAATAGCAAAGGAATTTCAAAAAACGAGGTACCAACGGAGGTGTAGATTCTTTATTTTCAAACATCATCAAACATTTAAACTCACATTATCAATCACCTTTCCACCTTCGGTTTTGATGGTGCGGGCAGGATATTTGTTGATGACCATGTAGTCATGGGTTGCCATCACCACAGCCGTACCAAGTTCTTTTGCAATCTGAAAAAGAAGGTTCATGATTTCTTCGGTAGTTTCTGGATCCAAATTACCTGTAGGTTCATCTGCGAGAATCAATTTGGGTGAGTTGAGCAATGCTCTTGCAATATCAACTCTTTGCTGCTCTCCACCTGAAAGCTCGTAAGGAAATTTGAATCCTTTTGTTTTCAATCCCACTTTACCCAATACCTCATCAATTTTATTTTCAATCTCACGGTCATTGGTCCAGCCGGTTGCACGCATAACAAACTTTAAATTATCATGCACATTTCTGTCTGTCAATAGCTGAAAATCCTGAAACACAATTCCAATATTCCTTCTGAGAAAGGGGACTGTTTTCCATGTGAGATCTTTCAGATTGAATCCTGCTACATGAGCTGTTCCTTCTTTCAATGGCAGTTCACCATACAATGTTTTGAGCAAACTCGATTTTCCTGTTCCGGTCTTACCAACCAGGTAAACAAATTCACTTTTAGAAACTTCAATATTTACATTGCTGAGGATCAAAGAATCACCCTGGTAAATATTGGCATTTTTAATTTCAAGTACAGTATCGTTCATATAGATCTGTTATACGGTAAATTGATAAATCTCTTTGTTGTGATGGATTTCAACCATCTTGGCATCAGCTTCCTCTACCCTTCCAATCACCTGTGCATTTATGTTGAAAGAAGCTGCGATTTGAATAAACTGGGCGGCTGCTTTTTCATTGGTATACATTTCCATCCTACATCCCATATTAAAAACCTGAAACATTTCTTTAAAATCTGCTCCACTGGCTTCTTTTATCAAATCAAAAATGGGCGGTACTGGCAAGAAATTATCTTTGACAATCTTGAAATTGCCTGGTAAATATTTTAAACATTTTGTTTGCCCACCACCACTGCAATGTATCAGTCCGTATACATCTTCGAAATGTTCTGTAAGTATTTTCTTTAGCACAGGAGCATATGTTCTGGTTGGACTCAATACCAGCTTTCCTGCATCGATGTTTGTGCCGTTGACATTCAACCTATCAGTCATTCGGTGCTTGCCTATGTATACAACCGAAGCATCTATGTTGGGATCAAATGACTCTGGATATCTTTCAGCATACCATTTAGAAAACATATCGTGACGCGCACTGGTAAGTCCGTTGCTGCCAATTCCGCTGTTATAAGCTGATTCATAACTAGCTTGTCCGGCACTGGATAAACCAACAATTACATTACCTGGCTTGATTTTTTCATTGGTTATCAATTGATGCTTGGGCCATCTGCAGGTCATGGTTCCATTTACTGCGATGGTCCTTACCACATCGCCCACGTCGGCAGTTTCTCCACCTAGGTAGTCTATGTTAACGCCAACTTTTTTCATGTCAGCAAAAAAGCTTGCGGAACCGTCAATGATTTCTTTGAGCACATCACCTGGGATCAGGTGTTTATTTCTGTCGATCGTTGAATTGAAAACAATATGGTCATGCACACCGATGCACAATAAATCATCCAAATTCATAACAATGGCATCCTGTGCAATGCCTCTCCAAACACTCAGGTCACCTGTTTCTTTCCAATACAAATAAGCAAGAATACTTTTCGTACCGGCACCGTCGGCATGCATGATGTTTACATAAGAAGCATCCCCAGTCAAAAAATCATCATATACCTTGCAGAATGCAAATGGATACAACCCTGCATCCAGATTTTGAATGGCCTGATGAACTTCTTCCTTTTGTGCAGAAACGCCGCGCTGGTTGTATAAACTCATATCAGTTGAAAGATTTACAAAGCTAATCCAGATCCCATTAAATACAATGATTTCCAACCATTCTTATCAACAGGATGTTGATTTAGGCATTTCAAGTAAATTTGCACGCGATATGCAGGTACACTTCCAGATTGAACAGCTTCCAACTTTCAGAAATGCAGTTGTAACCATTGGCGCATTTGATGGGGTTCACGCAGGCCACCAATCCATCTTGGACAGTCTGAAGAAAAATGCTGAAACGGTTCAAGGGGAGACCATCGTGATCACCTTTCATCCTCACCCCAGAAGAATTTTGAACAATGTAGATGCACCGTCCATGTTAACCAGTTTGGAAGAGCGGATTGAACGCTTCCAATTGATAGGGATCGACCACCTGGTTATTGTACCCTTTGATCATGTATTTGCTGAGCTCAGTGCTGAAGAATATGTAAAAAAGTTTTTGATTGAATTATTCCATCCGTCTATTATCGTGATAGGATTTGACCACCGATTTGGTAAAGACAGAAAAGGAGATTTTACCTATCTCAAAAACATGTCATCCGAAAATGGATTTGAAGTAATTGAAATTTCAGAAAAAATCATTGAAGCATCAAGAGTAAGTTCTACCCAAATCAGAACTTTTCTGCTGAATGGAGAAATTGAACAGGCCAATCAATTGCTCACTTATCCATATCAGTTGCATGGAATTGTTATTGAAGGTGATAAACTCGGCCGAACACTTGGATATCCAACAGCCAATTTATCCCTGGTTGACAGCGACAAATTGATCCCTTCGTCTGGAGTATATGCTGTAGTTGTGAAGCTTTTTCAAAATGGAGTTATCAGAATGGAGAATGGCATGATGAACATCGGCTACCGTCCAACGGTCAATGGAAAAGAAAGAAGAATTGAGGTCCATATTTTCAATTTTGATGAGGACATCTATCATCAACAAATGAAAGTTTCCTTGATCAAACATACAAGAAAAGAGATGAAGTTTTCCGGACTCGATGCGCTGATCGCACAGCTTGACAAAGATAAAAAAGAGATATCGGAAATATTTTCTGCTGCTAATCCTTCAAAATAACCTTGGCTACCAATTCCTTCATCAGTTCTGCGTCGGTTGTTTCATTGGTTTTTGATATACCTACACTTTTGAGATTATAGTGATGTAAAAGCAACAATGTTTTCTCTATATCAGCGAAACTGTATACCTGCAAAGACTGTATGTATTGTTTTGCAAAAAAACCCTTGAGTCCGAGCAACCCTGCAATGGTATGTTCATCCCTTGTGCTACTGGAGGCAGCGATATAAAGTTTGCTGAAATAGGAATACAATGTTGGCAAAACCAGCTGTATAGGAGCAGCCTTTGGATTGGCTTCAAAGAATTGAAGAATTCTGATAGCAGCTGACAGATCTCTTTTCCCAACCGCTGCCTGCAGTTCAAAAATATTGAACTCCTTGCTTACACCCACAAATTGTTCTATGTCATCTTCGGTGATTTGTTTTCGATTGTGAAGATTGACCGTGATTTTATTTATTTCGTTTTCTAGTCTTTGAAGATCATTTCCAATATGATCCACCAACATATGCAAAGCCTTTGTTTGAATGTCGAGTCCCTTGCCATGTATCATTTGACTGGTCCATTCCGGCAATTCATTGTCATATAATTTCTTGGTTGATAGTAAAACCGATTTCTGCTTGAGATGTTTGGCCAATTTGCTCCTGCCGTCAATCTTTTTTTCTTTGTGTCCAACGATGAAAATGGTGGAAACTAGCGGATTTTCAATGTAAGCCTCCAGCTTCTCTACATCCTTCATTTGTTGGGCCTCTTTTAGAATCACCAACTGTCTTTCGGAAAACATGGGATATCGCTTGCATGCGTTTACAACTTCATCCAGCTTTGCATCTTTCCCATAATAAATACTGAGATTAAAAGAAGCTTCGCTTTCACTGAGGATATTTTTTTCAGCGTAATCAATGAGTTTGTCAATATAATAGGGTTCCTCACCCTCCAGCCAATATACTGGATGGAAAACTCCTTTTTTCCAATCTTGGATGATTTGTTCAGGAACCATTGGGGCAGTTCATATTTAGGTCAAATTTCCTGCAAAAAAGCCATATTCACAATTATTAACACCCGGGTTGAGGGGAATTGAAAATAAAATTCCTTCCTTTGCTCTATTACAAACCAAAATTGACATGAGCACTAATTATCCCTCTTCTGTGGGCCCATCAGAAAAAAATTCAAAAAACAACCTTGTAATCATCCTGGTAGTTGTTTTAATCGCTTCCTGGGCATACTTTTTCTATGCAAGAAATGAAGCCAATCATGTGATTGCCATGAAGGATGCAGACATTGCATCGTTGGATTCAACCAAAAATGCTGTTCAGAAAGAATATGACGATGCCGTCGTTCGACTCGAACAAATGACTGCGACCAATGCAAGTCTTGACAGTTTGGTCAAATCACGTGACGAAGAATTGAATCAACTCAAATCCAAATTCAAAGGGCTCGTTAACAAGCAAAACGCTACCGCATCTGATTTGGCTGCAGCAAAAAAACTGGTTGGTGATCTGAATGGGAAAATAGATGATTACATCAAAGAAATTGCCCGTTTGCAGAAAGAAAATAAACAACTGACGACAGACAAAGAAAATCTGACTTCAGAAAACAAAAACTTATCGACTACATTGGCGACCACAGAAACTGCAAAAAAAGAAGCGGAAAATAAAGTGGATGTCGGATCAACATTGAATGCTTCTTCATTCAATATCGTTGCAATCAATGAAAAAGCATCTGGAAAAGAACGATCAACTGCATCCTCAAAAAGAGCTGATAAACTGCGCATTTCTTTCAACTTAGATGCTAACAGGATCAGCACATCAGGAACAAAACAACTTTATATTGTTGCAAAAGATCCCAATGGCAACACCATCAAAGAATCTTCACTTGGTTCAGGAAGCCTGTCAACCAGAGAAGATGGCCAAGTTCAATATACAACCAAAGTAGACGTTGAATACAAACAAAGTGAAACCAAATACGTAAGTTTTGATTTGAGACAAACCGATAAATATGCAAAAGGCACTTACTCCATTGTTGTTTATCAAAATGGATTCAAGATCGGACAAGGTACAGCTGGTTTAAAATAAGAACCATCATACATTATAAAAAAACCACTGATAAAATCAGTGGTTTTTTTATAACAATGCTCTGATCTGAGCCCTTCCCAAATGAATGGTATTGATACCAACTGATTTTCTGCCCTCGTATACGATATTTAACTCAATAAACTTGGAAAGACGTTTGGTGAGATCCAACATCCAAATTCCGTTGTTTCCGGTCCGCAATCCATCCAACATTATATACGCAACCGTTGAATTGACTGTCCCATTGTATTGTATGTTGGAAAAATTACATTTCAGGTTGATGGCAGCATTGGATACCAAATTATATTTTGCTTCGGTGATGATGGAAAATACAGAAGCAAGCTCCTTGTTCTGATTTGTTTTATTTTCAATTTTCAAACTCGTTGCAACACGCCATGAAGTCATGCGTGTATATGTGATCCTGGGTTCAATTGAATTTGCTGATATAGTATAATTTCTGTTGGAAAATGCAGGAGTAATTAAACTTGATTTGTTTTTTCGGGAAGTTAGATCAAAAGTCCAGGTCCTCTTAAAATTAACCCTGGCTCTGTAAACAAGGTCTGAAAAAGCCCTTGACTCTGGTCCGTAACTCAAAAAAGCCGTTTGTGCATTTTGATTGAAATTGATATCCAATCCCCAAACCTGACTAAATTTATTAAAAGAGAGAGCATAAGTAGATATGCGATCTGAGCTGATGATGGTTGAATCCATCTCAGTTTTACGCAATGGATTCAATTTTCTGTTATAATTAGCAAACATTCTTTCATTGACCTGGTAGTTGGACTGGAAATAAAATCTTTTAAGAAGTTTTGCAAATGGATCAGATGAGAGCAGTGCTTTGGAGGGATCGATGCTCAACTGATAATTGAACTGTAGGTAATTGGATCTTGCAAAGTCATTTGTTGGAGTAAATATTTTATAAAACTTAGCTTGATCTCTGAACCTTGCAATTTCAAATTCATTCAACTGCTGGATATTATCATTGTTGTAATCGATCCACGCATATTCTCCCTGACCAACGGGGACTTCAAAAAAAGAAAATGTTTTTTTAGGTTCTTGTCCTGACCCTAATTCATACAAAGCTGTTCCATTGATGGCATTTTTCCAATATTTGGCAAAATATTCTAGTCTACCCAAGAGGCTTTGCTCCCTGTTTTCAGTGGAAGTTCTTTGAAAATATTCTAAAGATCTAAAAATGGCACTTGCCCGAATTTGATGAAATTCATTTGACATCCATTCATATTGAAGATTGTAATTCTGACTCCTGTCCACTCTTTTCATTTCCTTCCCCCCAGGAAGCTCATCTGTACGTGTAAAATATTTGAATGCCCATTTGTTCAATTTGTTTTGATCAGAACCAGTTGAGAGCTGGAAAGTGTTGAATGAAAAACTGGAGGGAGTTATTGTGTCATATGTAATATGCCTTGCTACAGAATTTTCTTGTGAATATTTTAATCCAATAGATTGATTGGAGAGAAAGGGCATGACTTTCATGATATCAATATTGGGACGCATGAAAATACCCTGGATGGTATTGTCTTTAAAAGTGGTGAGGGAAATCTCATTGTTTACAATCCAATTGTTTTTCTGAAATTGCTGATCAATTTGGTGGCGATCACCTTTATATTCAGCACCCCTTTCATACCGTGTAAATCCATACTTCAAAAAGATTGATGTTTCATCTGCTAAGCTTGTTGATGCACTGACGATTTTTTCATCTGCAGCAGTAGGAATGAAATCCAATCCCCAATCGCGCATGAATTCAACTGTTCGCAAACGCTCTACTGGTCTAAAATTTGCATCTGCATATTCCAATTGAGCAGCGGATTTCAGTTGAAGTCCCGATTTTCGATTGATTGAATTTTTATGGGTGAGTTGAATTTTGAGTGCAGCTCCCAGGTCATTTTTTTTATCTTTTTGAGAGAGCGTGTTGACATCAAAATTGCTCAATGCTGCATCAGAGATAAGTTGTATAGATGGATTCAAGTCCCACTTAGACGAGAGACTGTAAATCTGTTGTGATTTTGGTGCTACCAAAAGCAAATCAGGCTCAAATCTTCCGTATTTTTTTCCGGTAGCTGGGTCGGGCGCGATCCATTTGTATACTTTGCCGTTGACC
The DNA here is from genome assembly GCA_041159435.1 of Bacteroidota bacterium. Taxonomy (GTDB): domain Bacteria; phylum Bacteroidota; class Bacteroidia; order Chitinophagales; family Chitinophagaceae; genus Pollutibacter. The sequence continues at coordinate 7,263 of JBEAYH010000065.1, forward strand.
TGAAATGTTGTATCCAAAATGTAGTTGCCATTGCCTTCGCCTTTGTCGTAGAATGATACAGCGTACAAACCAGTTGATGGTGATTGACTGTATACATACACTGTATCCTTTGCATTTGAACGAATGGCTGTATCAACTTTTCTGTAAAGAATTTTTCCATTTCCATTTATTTCGGGCATGGCAGTTGCATAAAACGCCTTGTTTACCTGGTCTCCCAATCCTGATAGGAAGACTTTTTCTTGAGATCCGAGTGATTGGTTGATAGGAGAATTTTTGGCATCGGTATTATTAAAATAACCGAAGGTGACACTAAAATTTTTACGGTTGGAAATGGTATTGCTGAGAAATAATTGAGAATTCAAATAGTTGCGATCAGCGTATTCGAATTCTACTTGAATTCTCTTGTCTTTTGTGATCATTTGTTTTGGCATGAAAATAATTTCAGCCGTATTGTAATTAATGATATAATCCTGGTCCTCCCCTCTTTGCAGCATTACCCCGTCGATGAATACACGTTCTGTTCCGGCAAGAACAATAAAAAACATCTCCTGGTTGGCACCTTTCAGTCGGTAAGGCCCCTGGTTACCTTCTAGTCCCTGAAAAATATTTCTGGTAAACTTACCTCTTGCAACTGCTCCACTTACCTGCAGATCATTGGAAAGTTGTTGATTGATTGAATGTTTTCTTTGAAAGAAAACGCCTTGTAAACGCTTGTAAAAACTCAAATAATTTTGTTGGTGTCTGATATCAAAATCACCTAACTGCAACTTCCATTGTTGTTTAGAAAACTGGATGGAAACCCGGTCTATTTCATTAAGATTCTGTGTGGATCCGTCGGGTTGGATTGGGAGGTTGTTGTCTGAAATGGCAGCAGACAAGTATATGCTGTCAGCCAGATAACCATTCATTTGCAGGTTGAGGCTTGAATTCAATACAGCATCTTGCCTATTTCCAAATGAAAGCGAGCGTCCGAGGCTGCCTGCAGTTGCTATTTTTCCAAAATCAATGGGTTTATTATTGAATTTTTCTGAGGATATTTTTTTGGGAGCTCCTCCGAATCTGTAAAAAACAGTGTCAAATGAAAGGCGTCTGAATGATTGTTGATTTGAAAATGGGAATACCCTGTATTCTATAGAAAGAGTAGGTGTATTTGGTTTTTTCCTCCATATAATCCGGGAATGGGGATAATCGACCGTGTAATCGAGGGGAACAGCTGATTGAATGAAAAGCGATCCTGGAACAATGGATAGTGTGTCGATCAGCGTTGTATCACCAGTGACGATGATGTTTTTTTTTCTGAGATTTGAAAGTTGTTGTGAAAATATGGGGATGCTACAGCAGAGCAGTCCCCATAGAATCAAGACCCTTTTAATCAACACAATTTTTATTTAAGCAGTTTCATTGCAATTGGATCCCAGTTAACAATTTTCTTTTTTTCATAACTGAGATTGCTGGCAAGTGCAGGTCCGGCTGCTCTGAGTCCAAATGTCGGATCTTCCACTACTGTTCCATTGGTTCTGATTGCTTGAAAAAAGTTGGCAAAATGATCAACTCTTTGATCGTATCCAATGGGAGCGGCATATTTAAATTCTTCTGCAGGATATACTTTTCGATCATTTTCACTGTATTTTTCATTGTACCACTTGATGTATGCATTTTTTTGCTCCTCGGAGAAATTGATATGTGCATCAGAGGTGCCAAGCGGCTCAGCCTTGGGAAGTTTTTGTTTTTTCAGCGTAAACTTATTGTTTCCCCATTCGATGACACCTTCTGAACCTACAATACGGGTTCTGTTGCTTCCTCCTGAACCATCGGCAAAATTTACGCGCAATTGCATTTGAAAAGCAGCATGTTGTTCTGTTTGGGGATAGTCCATGATGGCAGCTAAAACATCTGGTACATCTCGACCATCTTTCCAATAGCTCAATTGTCCGCTTGAAAATATCCTTGTTGGCCCGTTTGCATCCAATGCGTGATGAACTGCTGAAATAAGGTGAATGAAGAGATCGCCTGCTACACCAGTACCATAATCCTTGTAATTTCTCCATCTGAAGAACCTGGTAGGATCAAATGGTCTTTTGGGTGCATCTCCCAAGAACCTTTCCCAGTCAACCGTTTCAGGGGAAGCATCCAATGGAATTGCATATTGCCATGCGCCATTTGAACTGAATCTGTCATTGATCGCTTCCACCAGATTGATCTCACCTATATCACCATTCTTGATTCTTCTTTTTGCTTCCGCTAGTGTAACACTGCTGACACCCTGTGAACCCACGATCATCACTTTACCTGTTTCTTTTTGAGTTTTGATTACTGCATGACCCTCATCCAGGTGTTGCACCATCGGCTTTTCGCAATAAACGTGTTTTCCTGCTTTCATGGCAGCGATTGAAATATGATCATGCCAGTGGTCAGGTGTTGCGATGATGACTGCATCGATGTCTTTGCGAAGAAGAATTTCTCTGAAATCTCTTGTTGTGAAGAGATCTTTCCCATAAAGTTCCTTTGCACGATCCAGGTGGCCCTGGTACAAATCACAGACGGCGGCAATTTCTACACCCGGGACTTTCAGGGCTGCGCGCATATCTCCAAATCCCATGATACCCATTCCAATACCTGCCACACGAATGGTATCGTTGGCCATGTATCTTTTTTCTGGTTGAAGGATTTGTATTTTCTCTTCGTCCATCGAAAAAGCGCCCATGGTTCCACCTGTAAAGAGTGCAGCTGTTCCACCTAGTTGGCGTAGAAATTTTCTTCTGTTAGATGACATAGTTCAACCGTTTTAATGTTCATTTAAAGTTAATCATTTGATGAAAGGGGACAAAAAATAATGCGCGCCCAAAGGGCGCGCATTCCATCATTATGTATAGAAAATTAAAGCTTTTAATCAGCAGACAAAGTTGCATCCAAATATTCGCGGTTTAATCTGGCGATATTCAGGACTGATATCTCTTTCGGGCACTCTGCCTCGCATGCATAGGTATTGGTGCAACTTCCAAAGCCTTCTTTATCCATTTGTGCAATCATATTGACAACACGTTGCTTTCTTTCGGGCTCTCCTTGTGGCAAAAGGGCCAAATGTGAGACTTTTGCAGAAACAAACAACATGGCAGATGCATTTTTACATGCTGCCACACAGGCTCCGCAACCAATGCAG
>JBEAYH010000141.1:0-4347 GCA_041159435.1 Bacteroidota bacterium
TACAAAATCAAATCCATCGAACTTGCAAAAGCGGCTTTGGAAGGGTTCAATATTCAATACAAGGAACTAACTGAACAACAACAGCAGGAGACCGACAAGCGTTTTGCATTGGAGGCAAAAATCAGCACAGAAGAAGCAGATCTTGAAAAGCAAAAAGTAGATTTCATTGAGCAGGAAAAGGCATTGCAGCAAATGCAAGCAACTTTCAATGAATTGGTGAATACAATCCGCAGCAAAGAAAATGAAAAGAATCTCGCTCAGCAACGTTTGCAATATTTGAAGGAAAAGGAAACCACGTTAAATGATTTTCTTTCAAAGGCTGGTGGTCAATCATCAGGACTGGAAGAGAGCATTCGTTTTTCTGAAACCCAGATTGCAGAAGAAGAAGTCAAGCTGGCAGGTATCCAGGATGAGCTGAATAAATTGCAGTTAGAAGTTGAAGATAGCAGGCGCGCATTTGATGAGAAGAGAGCGATGGTGGATGAGTTGAGAATAAAAAATCAGCAACTGCAACGCAATCAGTTTGAAGCAGAGAAAAATGTTGCCATCAAGGATACATCCATGATGAACATTGAAAAATCCATTCACCTGATCAAAGAAGAGCAAGCGCAACGAAGCGTCCATTTGTCTGGTTTAACAGAACAGAAGACTCAGAATGCACAGGAGCTGGATGCAGCAAAAGAACGTTTGGGTTCATTGCAAACACAGCACGAGGAAGTCAAACAACAAATTCTCGATACACAGTCCAATCTCGAACAATTGCGTACGCATTTCGCTGAAGAGAGTCGCAAGTTGGATTCCAAAAAGAATGAACATGCTTTGTTGAAAAGTTTGATCGATTCCATGGAAGGGTATCCCGAGAGTGTGAAGTTCTTGCACAACAACGATGGCTGGAATCACACATCTCCGATCTTGTCCGATATCATATATGTAAAGCAAGAATACCGTGCAGCTGTTGAAAATGTATTGGAATCGTACCTTAACTATTATGTGGTAAATGATCTGCAGGAAGGATTGAAAGCGGTTCATTTGCTCGGGGAAAATAAAAAAGGCAAGGCAAACTTCTTTTTGTTGGATAAACTCAATGCGGAGTTTGGAGGACAACAATCAGGCGCTCACAACATCCCAGGTACCATCTCTGCAATGGATGTTGTTGAATACGATGCCAAGTACAGCAATCTTGTAAAATATCTGTTGGGAAATGTTTTGATAGCTGAGGATGAATCAGCGCTTGAAAATGCCAACGGATCCATCATCCTTGAGCGTCACGGAAAATATGTAAAAGGAAAGTATTCGCTTACCGGTGGAAGTGTTGGCTTATTTGAGGGAAATAAAATCGGAAGAGTTAAGAATCTGGAGAAATTAGAAAGCGAGATTGCAGCACAGGAAGTAGTTGTTGATGCATTGAAGAAAGACATCCAATCAAGGCATGATCAGGTATTGGAGTTCAACAATCAGCTGCAGGAAAAGACCATAGCGGAAGGACAACTTCGCATACAGGAATTGAGCAATGCTTCTTTTGCGATTCATAATAAAATTGAATCCATCCATGTCTCTGAAGAGAATGCATCCAAGCGATTGGCTGAACTAGAACATCAGTTGCAGGAAAGTCAGCGTGGCATCGAAACCGAGCGCCAGGCATTGTATCAGTTCAATGAGGACTTGAAGGCGATGACTGAAAAAATTGCATTGATTGAGACAGATTATTCATCTGCTGAAACTGCTTACAATGCCATCAACGCCACATACAACGAATCAAATATTCAATTGGCCAAGCAACAAAGCAAGCTTTCCAGTGTAAAACAAGAGGCGGCGTTCAAGCAGAACCAATTGCAAGAACTGAAGACACAGATCGACAGCAGCAATGTTCAGTTGTCTGAAGCAACTGGAAATATTTCTGAGACCAATGCAAGTCTTCAACTCATAGAACAGGAATTGTTGGAATTGTATCGTCGCAAAGAAGATGATGGCAGGGTTTTGAATGATGCAGATCAAGCCTATTACAATACAAGAAATTCATTGAACGAGCGTGAAAGTGAATTGAGGCACCGTGTAAAAGAAAAAGAGCAAGTTGATCAGTTGTTGAACATGATCAAGGACAAGATCAATGAATTGCGTTTGCAACTGGCAGGAATCAAAGAGAGATTGAGCGTTGAGTTCAATGTTGATATAGATCAGATATTGGATGAGCCACGTGAAACAGAAGATGCTTTGGAGGATTTGCAGGCAGAGTGCGACAGAATGCGCAAGCGCCTGGAGAATATTGGTGAAGTGAATCCGACTGCTGTGGAAGCATTCATAGAAATGAAGAAGCGTTATGAGTTTATTGTGGAGCAGAAAAATGATCTGGTCAGCGCAAAAGATACTTTGATGCAAACCATTCAAGAGGTTGAAGCAACTGCCAATCAGAAATTCCTCACTACGTTTAACCAGGTGCGTGAAAACTTCCAGCGTGTCTTCAAGGCATTGTTCACAGAAGACGACACAGCGGATATGATTTTGGAGAATCCTGATGATCTCGCTGAAACTGGAATTGACATCATTGCAAAACCAAAAGGCAAGCGGCCAACAAGCATTACGCAGCTCAGTGGTGGTGAGAAGACCCTCACTGCAACAGCGTTGTTATTTGCTATTTACCTTATCAAGCCAGCTCCGTTCTGTATCCTGGATGAGGTGGATGCTCCATTGGATGATGCCAACGTTGGAAAGTTCACCAACATGATTCGTCAATTCAGCAAGGAATCACAGTTCATCATGGTTACACACAACAAGCAAACCATGGCAGCGGTAGACGTAATTTATGGTGTTACCATGCAAGAGCAGGGGGTGAGTAAGTTGGTGCCTGTAGATTTTAGGAGTTTAAACTGAGTTAACAGTTAACTGTTAACCGTTAACTGTCAACTTTGAATAAACAGCACTCTCCAATCAGCTATTTCTTCATCGGCATCGCAGGCACTGGTATGAGCGCTATTGCGCAGTATCTAAAGGCAGCTGGACATACAGTGTCTGGTTCTGACCGTCAATTTCAAAAAGATCAATTCAATGAAAGTCAAGCTGCATTGGAAGCGGAAGGTATCCATTGTTTTGTGCAGGGAGGCAATGGTATTACGCCAAATGTAGATGTTGTTGTTGTCTCAACTGCAATAGAAGAATCTGTTCCTGAAGTGCAGCAAGCAAGAGCCTTGGGAAAGCCAATCATAAAACGCAGTGAAATACTTGCAGCAATTGTATCTCAGAAAAAAACAATTGCAATCGGAGGTACATCAGGGAAAAGCACAACAACGGCAATGCTGTTTGAAATCTTATCCCATGCAGGATTGGATCCATCTGTTATTGGAGGTGCGGGTTTAACAAGATTGATCAAACAAGGTAAGATAGGCAACGCTGCATATGGCAAAGGGGACTGGCTGGTGATCGAAGCTGATGAAAGTGATGGATCAATCGTTCAATATCATCCTGAAATTGGAGTTCTATTGAATGTTGACAAAGACCACCAGGATCTCGATGCTTTGATGGAATTGTTTAAAACATTCAAAGGGCATTCAAAGAAATTCATTGTAAACAAATCTCATCCGCTTGCCGCCTCTCTCTCGGCAAATGATGAAAATGATTTTGATGTTGAAGATCTTCCAGTTTCATCTATTCATGCAAATCATTTTCATCAACAAGGTGCAGCGATTCATTTCAAAATAGGCGATATTGGTTTCGTTGTAAATAGTCCTGGTAAACACAACATGGAAAATGCACTGGCTGCAATTGCTGCTGCACATGCAATTGGAATTGATTTTCAAACAGCATCTGATGCACTAAAGGGTTATGAAGGTATTTACAGACGGCATCAAGTGTTGGGAGAGAAGAATGGGGTAACAGTTGTAGATGACTTTGCACACAATCCTGTAAAGTGTGCCAGGTCAATCGAAGCCTGTCAGCCTTTTTCTGAAAAACTGATTGCATGGTTCCAACCTCATGGCTATGGTCCTACGCGGTTCTTGCGACATGATTTTGTGGAAGAGATTGCAAAAGTTCTGCGCCCACAGGATGAAATTTGGATGAGCGAAATCTATTACGCTGGAGGCACCGCGGTAAAAGATATATCTGCAAATGACTTGATCAATGATCTGAAAAATAGGGGAGTAAATGCTTATTTTGTTGAAGATCGAAATCAATTGATACCAGCTATGCGTCCACATTTTACCCCCTCCACTACCTTGCTTTTAATGGGTGCCAGGGACCCCAGTTTGGGGAGTTTTGCACATTCCGTTTTTGAGTTGATTTAATTCTTGATTTTCACTAACTTACTGCTTCTTAAAAATTTTTATAAACGGTTCATCATGCCAGATTTTGAAA
>JBEAYH010000148.1:0-4231 GCA_041159435.1 Bacteroidota bacterium
ATTCAAAAAACCTCGTTGTAAAAGAGACCCTCGATTTGTTATTTGAATTGGCAAATGAATGCAAATTGAAAGATGCCATTGCAAGCATGTTTGCGGGAGAAAAAATCAATCAGACCGAAGGAAGAGCTGTGCTCCACACCGCCCTTAGAAATTTTTCTGATAAAACTGTGCTGGCAGATGGCGAAAATGTCATGCCCAAGGTCAGACAGGTGTTAACACAGATGAAGGGTATTTGCCAAAAGGTGCATTCTGGTGAGTGGAAAGGATATACTGGGAAAAGAATCAAGCACATTGTCAACATCGGCATCGGTGGAAGCGATTTGGGTCCGGTAATGGTAACTGAGGCATTAAAGCCCTACTGGGTCGAAGGCATGCAAGTCCATTTTGTTTCCAATGTTGATGGCACACATATCGCTGAATGTCTGAAAGTTATAGAGGCTGACTCAACTATATTTTTAGTTGCATCGAAGACCTTTACCACCCAAGAAACAATGACCAATGCACATACAGCAAGGTCTTGGTTTTTGCAACATGCAGGAGATGAGGTTCATATTGCGAAGCATTTTGTGGCTTTGTCAACCAATGAGAAAGCGGTAACGGCATTTGGCATTGCCAGGGAAAATATGTTTGAATTTTGGGATTGGGTTGGCGGCAGATACAGTCTTTGGAGTGCAATTGGACTATCCATAGCACTCACCATTGGCTACGACAACTTCGAATCAGTTTTGAAAGGGGCTTTTGAAATGGATCAGCATTTCAGTCAACTGCCTTTCGAAAAAAATATACCTGTTATCATGGCCCTATTGGGCATATGGTACGTCAATTTTTTTGGGGCACAATCAGAGGCCATCCTTCCATATGACCAATACTTGCATCGTTTTGCTGCATATTTCCAACAGGGAAATATGGAGAGCAATGGCAAGAGCGTTGACAGAAATGGAAACAGGTTGCAATACAGCAGTGGACCAGTTATTTGGGGAGAGCCGGGCACCAATGGACAACATGCATTTTATCAGTTGATTCATCAGGGAACCCTGCTGATACCATGTGATTTCATTGCACCAGCACAATCACATAACCCACTTGGTGATCATCATCCAAAACTGCTTTCTAATTTCTTTGCCCAAACAGAAGCCTTGATGAATGGAAAAACTACTGAAGAGGCTGAAAAGGAATTATCAAATCTAAATGCCGAGGACAGAAAAAAACTGACACCTTTCAAAGTATTTGAAGGCAATAAACCAACGAATTCAATTCTTGTAAAATTGATAGACCCCTTAACATTGGGAATGCTGATCGCAGCTTATGAGCATAAAATATTCGCTCAAGGAGTTATCTGGAATATTTTCAGTTTTGATCAGTGGGGAGTTGAACTGGGGAAACAACTTGCAAACAATATATTGCCAGAGTTGAATAGGGCAGAAAAAATAACAGGCCATGATAGTTCTACCAATGGCCTGATTAATCAGTATAAAAGTTGGAAATAATCTATTACCACTTGTCAACCTGCTCGCCTGCTCCGTTGTCACCCTCAGATACATCACCTCTTGGTTCAGCAGGTGCAGAAGCTGGGGCTGGAGCTGATTCTGAACTGGCAGGAGCGCTGTAATGTCCGCCCTCTCCATTTTCCTCATCGTACTCATGATTGAACGCATCGAAATCGAAATCAGGCATCAATTCAGTTTTTACATGATCAACAGCCTCGTTCAATGCTTTTAAGAACTTATTGAAATCTTCTTTATATAAGAAAATTTTATGCCTGTCATATCCATCATCGTTGAAACGCTTCCTGCTTTCTGTAATGGTGAGGTAATAATCATTGCCTCTGGTTGTTCTTACATCAAAAAAATAGGTTCTTCTTTTTCCAGCCCTGATTCTCTTGCTGTACACACTATCCATTTTCTTTTCGTTGTTGTCGTACGCCACAATTGTAAGTTTTGGTTTTAGTTAATTTGGTCCTATCAAAGATAAAATTGTTTTTGAATTGTCAAAATTTAGTTGATTTTTTTGAAAATCAGATAAAATTCGGGGGATTTTTTAGATCTGAGTGGGGCCCTCACTGAATTGTTGATGAAGGCAAAGCTCCCTGTAATAGCCCTCTTTTGCAACCAACTCATCATGTGTACCCTGCTGAACAATCTGACCATCCTGCATCACTATGATTTGATCAAATGGGATAGATTGGATGATTCTGTGTGTAATAAAGATGGAAGTCTTGCCCTCCAGATATGCAGCAAGGTTATCAGAAATTTGCTGTTCCGTTTGGGTATCAACTGCACTGAGACAATCATCAAATATGTATATGTCTGCCGATTTGGACAATGCACGGGCAATAGCAATCCGTTGTTTTTGTCCGCCGGAGAGTGTAACACCTCTCTCACCAATAGTGGTTTGATATCCCTCGGACAGTTTCACAATTTCTTTGTCAACCATAGCAGCCTTGGCAGCATCCTGGATGCTGGTGGAATTGAAGCCCTCAGAACCAAATGCTATATTCTGTTCGATGGCATCACTGAAAAGAAAAACATCTTGTGGAACATAGCTAACCAATCCTCTTAAAGAGCCGATATCAATTGATCGGATATCATTTCCATTAACCAATATCTTGCCTTTGTTGACATCAAACATTCTCAACATCAATTGTGCAATGCTGGTTTTGCCGCAACCTGTTTTCCCAATGATAGCGATCTTATCCCCTTTTTGAATAGTCAGATTGAAATGCTTGACTGCATGGATACCGGTATGTTCATATATGAAGTCAACCTCCTTGAATTGCAATTCACTGATTGTGGAAAGTTTGATTGCATCTACTGTATTCTCGATACGAGGACGAATTTGAAGAAATTCATTGAGTCGCTTTTGAGAGGCAGCAGCTCTTTGAATATTGGAAACTACCCATCCGATGGCAGATACAGGAAATGTCAGCATGTTGATATATACCACAAACTCTGCGATGGTACCTGCACTGATTTTGTGTTCCAATTGATAGATGCTTCCAATATATATGGTGAGCAATGTGCTCAAGCCGATCAATAACCCAATTACAGGAAAATAAATTGCTTCAACTGTTGAAAGCGAGAGTCCGCTTTTTCTGTATTGTTCACTCTTTTCGTTGAAATGATTCCAGGTATGCTGCTCCTGAAAAAATGATTTGATCACCCTTATTCCTGAATAGGATTCCTGCGCGACGGTTGTCAATTCACTCAACTGAGACTGAATGGATTCACTTTTTTTGATGATGTACATATTCACAAAATACATTGCGACTGCAAGCAAGGGCAAGGGAGCCAGAACATATGTAGAAAGCAATGGATCTTTTGAAAACATGTAAAAGAGGCTGAATCCAATCAGCACAACCAGGTTTACGAGATACATCAGCGCGGGACCAGTATACATTCTCACCCTGGAAACATCTTCCGACATCCTGCTCATCAAATCACCTGTTGAATGGACTTTATAAAACAAGGCATCCAATTTTTGGTAATGTGCATAGACTTCGTTCTTTTGATCAAACTCGATGTGCCTGCTCATTACAATGATCGTCTGCCTCATCAAAAACATAAAAAATCCACGCAACAGTGCAAAAACCAAGAGCAACAATCCTGCAAAAAGAACAAGGTTGCTAAATGAAAAGGCCTGGGATTTCATCCATTGAATGGCCTTCAATACAAAAGGATCGAAAAAAATTTTCGAGTCATTTGCACTATTGGGACTTACAGCATGTTGCACCTCGTCTACCACAAATCCGGTTAACTGTGGTGCCAGAATACCAAAATAATTGGAGGTCATCACGAAAAGGATGCCCAGGAAAAACCTCCAACGATATTTCCAGAAATACTTATTTAAATGCTTTAGATGTTTCATAAACCAAAAAACCCCGCAATGCGGGGTTTTCTCAAGCGGAGAGAGAGGGATTCGAACCCCCGGACCTGTTACAGTCAACGGTTTTCAAGACCGCCGCATTCGACCGCTCTGCCATCTCTCCGCCGCAAATGTAGTTCAAAATTTTTAATTTTTAGAAGCCCCTTCTATCTTAAATACCCAAGCATGATCACAAGGCAATTCCTTCGGCCAATTCAATGTCAAGGTGCCTTCCTTGGCATCATGCTGATGTGAAATACCCTTCTTTACACCCAGCATTTTTATTTTTGAACCTGCCTTAACTTGGATATTTTTTAAAACAATTGGCTGATCAGTTTTTTTAACAACAATTGCATAGATAAATTTATCA
>JBEAYH010000001.1:0-10086 GCA_041159435.1 Bacteroidota bacterium
AAGAAAATTGCAGATGGAAGAAATGCTGCTCAACTTGGGACCCGCAAAAGGCAAAGACTTTTCAACCGTGATTGGCCCCTGGCTGGTCACACCTGATGAATTGAAACCATTTTTAGTAGCCCCAAAAACTGGACATACAGGAAACAATTACAATCTTAAAATGAAATGTTGGGTCAATGACCAACTGGTTTCTGAAGGTAACATGGCGGATATGGACTGGACATTCGCAGAAATCATTGAACGTTGTTCATATGGTGTAACACTTTATCCGGGTGACGTAATTGGATCTGGCACTGTTGGAACCGGATGTTTTTTGGAATTGAATGGAACTGGAAAATTGCACAACCCTTCCTACCAACCCCAATGGCTCCAAGATGGTGATGTGGTAAAAATGTCGATCGATGGATTGGGGATACTTGAAAATACCATACGTGCGGAACAGACAGATTGGTCTATTTTAGCATTGAAGAAATAAAGACGTTGAAATGATAACGATCCATACAGAGGAGTTGAGCACACAGGCTTTGCAACAATACCTGCAGGCAGCGATTGCACCTCGACCCATCTGCTTTGCGTCGACCATCGATCTGAAGGGAAATGTCAATCTAAGTCCCTTTAGCTTTTTCAATCTCTTCAGTATGAATCCTCCTGTTTGTATTTTTTCTCCATCCAGAAGAGTGAGAGACAATACAACCAAGCATACGCTAGATAATCTAAAGGAAGTTCCTGAATGTGTAATCAATATTGTCAACTACTCCATGGTACAGCAAATGTCATTGGCCAGTTGTGAATATCCAAAGGATGTGAACGAGTTCATCAAATCTGGCTTTACACCACTTGCCTCTGAACTCGTGAAACCTCCTCGGGTCGCTGAATCCCCCATTCAGCTGGAATGCACCATTCAAGAGATCATTTCGCTCGGAGAAAAAGCGGGGGCAGGAAATCTTGTGTTGGCAGAAATCAAAAGAATGCACATCAATGAGGAAGTATTAGATGAGCATAAAAAAATCAGTCCATCAAAACTCGATCTGGTAGCTCGTTTAGGAGAAGACTGGTATACGCGTGTTACGAAGGACAGTCTGTTTAAAGTTGAAAAACCCAATACCAATTTGGGCATTGGCATGGATCAGTTGCCTGCATTCATCCTCAATCATTCAATGCTCTCCCATAACGAAAAAGGTCAATTGGCAAATGTCAGCTCAATTCCTGAACAACTTAGAAACAACCATGATCTTTCTTTATCTGAGGAGCAATTGCATGAAGTGAAAGATGCATTGAAAAAAAATGATGCTGCCTTGGCCTGGAAAATTATTGAAACCTCAATTTCGCATCAATAATTTTCAACCCATCCCCGATCAGTTTTTTATATTTCGGAAACAGCTGCTGCTGTGAAAGCAGAAAGCCTCTTACTTCGTTAGCGAATGACTGCTGAGAAACATCCTCGGCAACCAATTCCAATATTTCCATAGCACCCAACCAGTCCTCTTTGAATACTTGTTGAATGATATTCCATACTTCGATCAATTCATGTGTTGAAAGATGCTCTTCTCTTGTGCGACGAATTCGCTGAAAGAGTGACTGGTATTGTAAGTCACGTTCTGTATAATTCAATTGATGGGTTCTTTCTGAGGAAACATATAATTGGTCCAGCGCATTGTTTTTATCTGCCACGCCATTGTAAACAGAAACAATTGTATCGCCGACTGCCATATCAAAGCGTCCCCATGATGGATCAAAATAAACTCTTCCATCATCATCTGAAACCTTGCATTGATCGAATGTCAAAAGAATCAGTTTCCCATTTTTGTGCACTGCAGAAATCAACTGACCTTCTACAGAAATACCATTTTCAAATTGAATCAATACCTGTTCATTTGCGACCATTTTTTTCTCTTCCAGATCAGCAGGTGTAAAATCCTCTAATTTTTTGGATATGTCTTTCAGATTTCCAACAGGAGATCCATATCCATGATGATGATAATCAAATCCATGCCCTTCTAAAATTGAGTCTTCAAATGACAATGCAGATGGGCCCGTGGTTTGAATGTACTTGATATTGCTCTTTTGGTCAGTATATACATGAGAAAAAATGCCTGAAACCTGGATGCCAGATGAAAAAATGGATGTGCAAACATTTTTGCATTCAATTGCTTTTTCAACACTTTGGAGTCCACCTACCCTGAAAGCCATTTTACTTTCAAATGCTTCCAATACATCAATCAGATTCTGGAACGTAGGCGTAACAAAAAGTTGTGGTTGAGGTTTGGTGATATCATATCCATAATTGATCGCATCAATGGTATAGATAATTTTTTTGACGGAAGGGTGCATACAAGATGAGCTCTCCCCTATAGAAGAAAGCAATCCTGCTCCATAAATTTTTGGATCGTGCAAATCCCCTATAAGCCCATACTCAACAGTCCACCACTGCAATCTGCTGAGCAAAGCCATCTCAGAGGGCTCACCTAGATTTTGCTGGTTGTACAACACCAATGCCTCTGCATCTGATAATATGGTGGGATCTACGTTCGGTGTTTCTTTTAGAATTGACAACTGCCGAATCGATTCATACAATGCATAATCTCTTGAAGAGAACAATGCCTTGGTGCCAATAGAGCCGAGATAACTCAGGTATTGATTGTACTTCACATCACTGATAATGGGTGCGTGTCCGGCTGACTCATGTATGATATCCGGAGCTGAAGTGTATTCAATATGATCCAACTGTCTGATATCAGCTGCAATAACCAAGACACGGTATGCCTGATACTCCATGAAAGCTGCAGGCGGAATAAATCCATCAACTGTTACGGCACCCCAACCAATTTCTGAGAGTGCATCATTGATTTCCTGCAGACTCGGAATTTTTTCAATCGTGAGTCCAGCTTTTTTTAAACCGGGTATATAAGGATAATATGCAACATCTTTTAAATAACTATAATTCTGTCGCATCACATAACGCCAAACTGCATGATCAACAGGAGTATATTTATCATAATGCTGATCTACAATGTATTTCCTCAAATGCAGAGGCAGATTGGCTACTTGAGAATTGTTAAAATCATTGAATAGGGTCACAAAACAAGCATTTATAATGCACAAAAATAGAAAGAAGAAATCATTCGCCTTAACTTTGTTGAACAAACGCTTGCTTTGTATAATCCGTCCAACAAAATCAGAATCATCACAGCTGCTTCGCTGTTTGATGGACACGATGCTGCTATCAACATTATGCGCAGGATCATGCAGTCCATGGGTGCAGAGGTTATTCATCTGGGACACAACAGAAGTGCATTGGAAATTGTAGAGGCGGCCATAGAGGAAGATGCACATGGTATTGCAATTACATCTTATCAAGGCGGACACATTGAATTTTTCAGTTATATCAAAGATTTACTTGTCGAAAATGGATGTGGTCACATCAAAATTTTTGGTGGAGGCGGCGGAACCATTTTACCAAAGGAAATCGATGCACTGCATGCATATGGCATTGACAGAATTTATTCTCCCGATGATGGCAGAAAACTCGGACTGGAAGGCATGATTGCTGATGTGATCAAAAGGTGTGATTTTCCGATTGATCAACCCTATCAAAAAAATATTCCAATAACATGGGGTGAAAAAAAAGATATCCGCAGCATTGCCCGATCCATTACACTGGCAGAATTGGGTACACACAAATCAAATGCACCCCTTTCAAATGATATTCCGGTTCTGGGAATTACAGGAACAGGCGGTGCTGGCAAATCAACCATTACCGATGAAATAGTAAGAAGATTTCTTGAAAGATATCCAGATAAAACCATTGCAGTCATTTCCGTAGATCCTTCCAAAAAGAAAAGTGGCGGTGCGCTGCTGGGAGATCGCATCCGAATGAACAGCATACATTCTCCCAGGGTATACATGCGTTCATTGGCAACGAGAGAAAGTGAAAAAACCATCAGTGCAGCTGCGCAAGATGCCATCAACATCTGCAAGCAACATCAATTTGACCTCATTGTATTGGAGTCTGCAGGCGCAGGACAAAGTGATGCATCCATTATCGAGCATTGCAATAGAAGTCTGTATGTGATGACACCAGAATACGGTGCTGCATCACAACTTGAAAAAATCAATATGCTTGATTTTGCAGATGCAATTGCTTTGAACAAATTTGACAAACCTGGTGCGTTGGATGCTTTGCACGATATCAGAAAACAATACAAGCGCAACCATGGTTGTTGGGATACAAAAGAAGAAGAGTTGCCTGTCATTGGAACAATAAGCTCTCAATTCAATGATGAAGGCATCAATCAATTGTTTGAGCTTTTGATGAATAAAATTTTCTCAAACGAAGAAACTGCAGGAAAATTTACATCATCCCCTAAAAAAGCTTCCATCATTCCTTCAGCAAGAGTTCGTTACCTAACAGAAATTGCAGATGAAGTGAGGAAGTACAACCGTCTCGCAGCAGAACAAGTCCAGCTCGCATCTGAGCTCTACCAGTTGCATGGAGCAATGTCAATAATACAAGAACCAACGCTTCAATCTGCGCTTTCAAAAAAAATAAAAGAAAAAGAAAAGCAACAAATCCCATTGTGCAAAAAACTGGTTGAAGAGTGGGATCAAACAAAAGAGCGATATGAAAAAGAAAGCTTTGAATACCAGGTAAGAGACAAACTGGTTCAAAGATCTTTGCGGTTTACATCGCTTTCCGGAACTTCTATCCCAAAAATTGCTGTCCCTAAATACAGAGACTGGGGAGATATCTTATCATGGAGGCTTCAAGAAAATTTTCCTGGAAAATTCCCCTACACAGCTTCCGTATTTCCTTTGAGAAATACCAGTGAAGACCCTACGCGCATGTTTGCTGGTGAGGGTACGCCCGAAAGAACAAACAAGAGATTTCATTACCTCTCATCAAGTCAGCCTTTCATCCGACTCTCAACTGCATTTGACAGTGTTACCTTGTATGGCAACGATCCGGATGAACGTCCGGATATCTACGGTAAAATTGGCAACAGCGGTGTAAGCATCGCCACTGTAGATGATGCAAAAAAATTATACAGTGGATTTGATCTCTGCAATCCAAATACCTCGGTATCGATGACCATCAATGGTCCTGCGCCCATGTTGCTTGCATTTTTTTTACATGCAGCGATTGACCAGGCTTGTGAAAAATACATTGATGAAAACGGATTATGGGAAAAAGTGGAGCTGGTAAAAAAAGAAAAGACAAGCAGACTTCCTGTTTATCATGATAAAACATCCCATCTTGATAAACCAGCTGGACACAATGGATTGGGACTCAAATTGCTAGGCGTCAGTGGTGCGGAGGTCCTTTCACCTGAAGTCTATCAACAGATATGCAATGAGGTATTTAAAAATGTGAGAGGCACTGTACAGGCAGATATTCTAAAAGAAGATCAGGCACAAAATACCTGTATTTTCTCCACAGAGTTTGCTTTGAAATTGATGGGAGATGTGCAGGAATATTTTATTCAACATCAGATTCGAAATTTTTACAGTGTATCCATCAGTGGATATCATATTGCAGAAGCAGGTGCCAATCCCATCACCCAATTGGCATTTACGCTTTCAAATGGATTTACCTACGTGGAATACTACTTATCACGTGGAATGCACATAGACGATTTTGCACCCAATCTTTCTTTTTTCTTTAGCAATGGCATGGATGCTGAATATGCAGTGATCGGTAGGGTTGCAAGAAGAATTTGGGCAAAGGTTATTAAATATAAATATGGTGGAAACAGCAGGTCGCAAAAACTAAAATACCATATCCAAACTTCGGGAAGAAGTCTGCATGCACAGGAAATTGATTTCAACGATATCAGAACAACATTGCAGGCACTTTACGCGATTTATGATAATTGCAATTCACTTCATACCAATGCATACGATGAGGCCATTACAACACCAACGGAGGAAAGTGTCAGAAGGGCAATGGCCATCCAGCTCATTATCAACAAAGAATTAGGTTCTAGCAAGACTGAAAATTTTATTCAAGGTTCATTCATCATAGAAGAGTTGACAAATTTGGTGGAAGAAGCTGTCATGGTGGAATTCGAGAGAATTTCTGAAAGAGGAGGTGTATTGGGCGCCATGGAAAGGATGTATCAAAGAAATAAGATTCAGGATGAAAGTCTTCATTATGAATCACTCAAACACAAAGGTGAAATTCCCATCATTGGTGTAAATACTTTTGTGAGCAAAGATGGGAGTCCCACGACCATTCCCAATGAAGTCATTCGAAGCATGGACGAAGAGAAAAAACAACAAATCAGCAACGTAGAGGAATTTAAAAAAAGAAATCAGACCCAATCAGCAGAAAAACTGTTGCATTTGAAAGAGGTTGCAAACAAGAATGAAAACATTTTTGCTGCATTGATGGAAGCCGTTAAGTTTTGCTCACTTGGCGAAATCACCCAAACATTGTATGAAGTGGGCGGTCAATACAGAAGAAACATGTAGTTAATACATCAACTACCCTTTGAGATCAAGTCATCTTGAACTATGTAGGGTAATCCAGGATTGAATTCACCAAAAATTTTTCCCATTTCCAATCCTGCAATTTAAGTCCTGCTTTGAATGAAAAAGTGGTTGACTTGATGACTTCATTGTCAAAATTCAATTCATCAACTTTTACATCACAAGTCAGGTTCTTGATAGCAGTGGGATTGGTGACAAATACCTCTAAAAACAAGGCCTTGGATTTAACGACATTCAATTTTCTTTCCCACTTTATGGAGGTACATTCATCGATTCTTGGACTGTAATCTTTTCTGGGATATTTTATTTGAAAACAGGTTGGCTGGTTGGTTTCAATGTACACGATGAACTTATTGAATTCCTGCTGTGAATTCTTTGACGCACCAAAAAGAGATAACTTTCTCATGTTATATATAATAGCAGTCAGTATAAGAGTCCCGCGAAATACGTAATAAATTCATTGCCACTGTTTCAAACTTTGTCCAGTTATATGAATTCAATACAAAAAGGCCTAAAAAGCAAGAATAGGATATTCAGATTTATCAAAAATGAACAGAAATGCGCTTAAGGGAACCGGGAGCAATACAAATATAGAAAGGAATAGATATTGATTGAATTTTTTGAAATGATTGATGTAGCCAATCAATAATCAATTGTTTATGAGGGAATTATAACTGATGGCTTTCTGATATTTCCATTAATTTGCATCCATGAATAAAAAATTCAGCTTTATTCAGCAAATCAAGTCCTGGTACAATAAACAATGGAAAAAATGGCGATTTGCACTCAGCTCCGAAAATCATTTTCTGTTCATTGGATTTTACAAATATCTATACAGCCCCAGGGCTGGAAGCCTGTCAGCATTTCTAAATGAGTACTCCACTTCTATTAAAAAAGATTTCACAGTAATTCAAGTTGGAGCGAACGATGGAATAACACACGACCCCATTCATAAATTCATCAAAAGGGATCAATGGAATGGTGTTTTATTAGAGCCTCAATCTGAAGTTTTTCACGCATACCTGAAAAAAATCTACGCGAAAAACAAAGAAATCAACTGCCTCTGTGCTGCCATTGGATACCAGGATGGAAAACAACAGATATATAAAATTGGATTTTCTGATATGAGATGGGCAACGGGATTGGCTTCTTTTTCCAAAGAGAAAATAGAACAGGCTTTTGAAAACGGGATCGTTGCTCATAACTGCAGGGTACATGGAATTGATCTTCCGGCAGACAAAAATGAATGGATCAGTGAAGAAGAAGTTGAAGTCATATCACCAACAACGCTTATGAAGCGTTTCAATCTAAGCAAGATTGATCTTTTGCAAATAGATGCTGAGGGATTCGATGTAGAAGTGATCAAGATGTTTGACATTGCATCTACCAAGCCCAGGGCAATTGTTTTTGAAAATATAGGACTGCACTCAGAAGACTACAACACCTGCCTGGAACTGCTCTTGCATAATAATTATGCCATTCGAAAATTTGGTCCCAATACATTGGCACTGAAAACCCCCATTGGAACATTTCAAAAATATTTCCCAGCATGAGCAATGAGATGATCAGTGTAGTCATCCCCTGTTTCAATCAGGGAAAATTTCTTCCTGCTACTATAGAATCGGTAATAGCATCTTCCTACCATTCAATTGAAATCATCGTTATCAATGATGGATCAACAGATGACTCACTTGAAATTGCATATCAGCTCCAATCCATTTATCCAAGTATACAAATCATCAATCAACCAAATGGTGGAGTGTCAAAAGCAAGAAATGCAGGCATCAATGCTGCAAAAGGAGAATATATACTGCCATTGGATGGCGATGATCTGATCAGCAATGACTACATAGAAAAAGCAATTTCGGTTCTTCAATCCAATCCAGCTGTCAAGGTTGTTTATTGCAACGCAATCAAATTCAATGATCGCTTTCAAAAAGAATGGGAATTAGAGCCCTTCAGTTTAAACAGACTGGCTCTGGATAATATGATTTTTGTGGCAGGTATCTTCAGAAAAAAGGATGCCACGGATGTTGGTGGTTATTCTGAGGATATGACCATGGGAAGAGAGGACTGGGAGTTTTGGATCAAGATGCTCAAAAATGGTGGAGAAGTATTGAAACTGCCAATCACTGGATTTTATTACAGGTTGAATCCAAACAGTAAAAGAAAAAGAACAGCAACAAAAGAGAAAAAAAGAGAGCGAATTGACTATTTGAATAAAAAACATCTTGCGTTTTTTCAAAAAACAATCAATGGACCTTTGCGATACAACAGATCCTGGTCAAGAATATACAACACATTCATGAAACTCATTGGACGCTTGTAATCATATTCTATCCAATCCTTTCCAATATTTCAGAAAATAATATTTTATCGGATTGGTATACTTAAGATGCTTCCAAGATCTGCTGCTGTGAGGTTTATGATATACTGATGTTTGGAGCATGATATAATTCTCAAAACCTGCTTCAATTGACTTACGTGATATATAAACATCATACCAGTTTTTCCCTGGATCTAATTTTCGAAAATCAATTGAAGTCAACAAATTATATGTCAGCAGCGTACAGCAAAAACTTAGACTCCTATCAGTCTTCACTATATCGCCATCTAGCTTAGTGAATTTTACATAAGGAAAATTGATTACCCCCTGTTGATCAATGGTAACCGCTCCTATCATTCCAGTGAATGGACGTGCATGCAATGCATGTAACATGGATGAAAAAGTATCTTTCTTTATGATCACATCCGACTCAACTATGATCAATGGGAGTCGCTCTGACAAAGCTCTCTGCTGCGCTATTTCCAAAACCAAATTGTAATTGGGAGAAGGACTTGAAGTCAATTGACTCAATTGAACAAGTTCATATCCAATGGATGTCTGGTAGTGCTGAAGTACCTCACGCGTTGCATCATCACTGAAATCATCAAATATGATGTGCTGCACGTTGACATCGGATGCTGCAACAGCTCTTGCGGAATGTAAGAAAGTCTCCAGTGAATTTTTAACCGGAGTAATAACAATAGCAGCATATTCAGGCATGTTCGAAAGCTTGGTTACAAATATATATGTATAAACAGTTGATAGACATTGAAATCAGGGTTTTTTACTATCTTGATTGGATAAAATCAAATTTATGCGCAGGTTAATTTCTTTGATGCTACTGATTTTCCCAATGATGATCGCCGCTCAACAAAAAGCAAACTACTCTCTGGCAGCACGATTCTCGCCAAAGAAATTGGATAAGATGATATTCTCTATTTCGGTAGACCCTCATTGGTTGAAACAAACAAACAGATTTTGGTATACCTATGAAACAAGTGATGGCAAGCAATGGTTCCTGGTAGATCCGGTGAAGATGGAAAAGAAGCAGCTGTTCAATAGAGATAAAATGGCTGCTGAACTCACCAAAATCATCAAAGACCCATTCGATGGCCAGCACCTTCCAATTGATTCCTTGAAATTCATCAAAGATGAAAATTGGATTCAATTTGAAGTGAAAAGCACGATAGACATTATCAAGCCAGAGGAGAAAGCCAAGGGAGACAAAGCTGAAAAGACGAAAAAAACATTTTATTTCGAATACAACATAC
>JBEAYH010000066.1:0-3259 GCA_041159435.1 Bacteroidota bacterium
TCTACGATAAAACGCTTGCACAAGCAAGCTATTTTATAGGTTGCCAAAAAGCAGGCGTTGCTGCTGTGATTGATCCGAAGAGAGATGTTGATACCTATCTCGAAATCGCGAAGCAAAACAATATGAAAATCACCCATGTCATGGAAACACATATCCATGCAGATTTTCTTTCAGGCGCTAGAGAGTTGAAAGCCATCACAGGTGCCGATCTATATTTGTCTGATGAAGGCGGAACAGGATGGGAATACGAATTTGATCATGTTGGATTGAAAAATGGCTCCAGCTTCATGGTGGGCAATCTGAGGATTGATGTTCTGCATACACCCGGACATACACCAGAGAGCATCAGCTTCCTGTTAACTGATACACCTGCAAGTCCAGAACCTGTAATGTTCTTCACAGGCGACTTCGTATTCGTGGGTGATATTGGTCGTCCTGATCTTCTTGAAAAAGCAGCTGGCATGTCTGGCACAATGGACGCAGGCGCACATGAAATGTATAAATCAATTAAAAAATTCAGTGACCTCCCAGATTATATTCAAGTATGGCCTGGTCATGGCGCTGGATCTGCTTGTGGCAAAGCACTCGGTGCAGTTCCAAGTACTACAATTGGCTATGAAAAAGTACGCAACTGGGCTTTCCGTTTTGCAAATGATGAAAAAGGATTTATCAACTTTCTCCTTGAAGATCAACCAGAGCCACCGAAATACTTCGCAATGATGAAGAAGTTAAATAAAGTGGATCGCCCCTTGTTGACTGAAGTACCAAAATTGAAAAAACTCAGCAACAACGAAATGATGGAGGCAATGGGGAAAGGAGTTAAACTGATTGATGCAAGAGTAAAAACTGAATACGCAGAAGGATATATACCTGGAAGCATCAACATCCAAGGAAATAATTCTTTTGCAACATGGGCAGGATGGTACTTAAGCTATGATGAATCATTTATGCTGTTGGCGGATGAATCACAACTCGATGATCTTACCCGCAAACTCATGCGCATAGGTCTTGATAATATTATTGGATATGTACCATCTACAGATGAATATGTAAAAGCAGGTGGTCAACTCGATAAAGTAAATGTTATCGACATCAATACATTCAAAAAAGTATTGGAAGAACCCAATGTTCAAATTGTCGACCTGAGAGGTGCAACTGAATTTAAATCAGGACATATCAAAAATGCAGATCATGTTTTTGTAGGAACAATTTTGAAAAATTTAGACAAGATTAGCAAAGACAAAAAAGTAGTCATTCATTGTCAGGGTGGCGACAGAGCGACTATTGGCTACTCTTTACTTGCAAGAGAAGGCTATAACAATGTTTTGAATTATTCAGCAAGCATGAATGAATGGATCGCACAAGGCAACCCGGTAGAGCATTAAAAATTGAAGGAGAAAAATAAAAATTACATCATGCTTAACTTACTCAAGAATATGCTCGGATCCGCTCCAGAATTCAACTATGCAGAGTTGGTGAAAAACGGAGCAATCATTATTGACGTTCGAACACCAGCTGAATTTAAAGGTGGGCATATTAAAGGATCAGTCAATATACCGCTGGATGAAATCCAAAAGAAGACAAACGAGCTAAAACAAAAAAACAAAGTAATCATAACCTGTTGCAGAAGCGGCAACAGAAGTGGAATGGCTAAATCTATGCTGCAATCAGCTGGAATAGAATGCTATAACGGAGGTCCATGGAATGTTCTTGATAACCAAATCTAATCACCCAAGCGTCAGGTAGCAGATAGCCTGTCATGAAAAAATCACTACTACTATTTCCCTACATGTTGTGCTCTGTTTTAATCATCAAAGCACAACACCAGGAAATTGGCGAAATGCCAACAATCTGGAAACAATCAACTAAAGAGACTATAGACTCAAGCTCTTTCCTCTACGCTTTTAAAAATGGAAAAGCGAGCGGACATTTGAGATACTTCTTCATGTCGACTGATAATGAAAAAGAATTGACAGACTATTATGCCAATGCAGCTGGAGGTGGCCTGAAATTTGAAACCGCAAGATTCAAAGGGTTTCAAATGGGGATCAGTGGATTTTTCACGTTCAACATAGGTTCATCAGATTTTTTAAAGCCGGATCCAACTACAGGACAATTCAATCGATATGAAATTGGATTGTTTGACCAAGAAGATCCATCCAATAAAAGAGACATTGACCGCCTGGAAGAACTTTTTATAAAATACAACTTCCATGCTTCATCTATCACACTCGGAAAACAACTGATCAATACTCCTTTCATCAATCTTCAAGATGGAAGAATGCGCCCCACAGAGGTAAATGGAATTTGGCTCAATCATAAAAAAAATAAATATACCATCGAGGGTGGCTTCCTCAATAAAATTTCTCCAAGAGGTACTGTAAGATGGTATGGAATTGGAGAATCCATAGGTATTTACCCATCAGGTGTTAATACGGATGGAACAAAATCACAATATGGAAACCATACATCCTCTAAAGCAATTGCAATGATTGGCATCGGCCATGCTCTCCTCAAAAATACTTCCCTCAATTTATGGCATATTTATACAGATAATATTTTCAATGCAAGTTTCTTACAAATAGAATATAATAAAGTAATTGGCGAAAATCAAAACCTTCAAGCTGGAATACAAGTATTTCAGCAAAACAGAATTGGAGATGGTGGAAATCAAGATCTAGTAAAGAAATACATGCAGGATAAATCTTCCCTGACATTTGGTGGAAAAATCGGATGGGATCATAATAATTGGAAAACATCACTGAATTTTAATCGTATCACTTCAAAAGGACGTTATACAATGCCCAGAGAATGGGGTAGAGATCCTTTCTATACCTTCATGCCTAGAGAGAGAAACGAAGGGCTTGCTGATGCAAATGCCTATGTCCTTAAACTTGGAAGAAACTTTCCAAAACAACGCATCAACACAAATATTGCGCTCGGATATTTTGATTTGCCCTCTATCAATAACTTCTCTGATAATAAATATGGGCTACCCTCCTATCATCAACTCAATATTGATCTACGATATAAACTCAATGGACTCTTGACGGGACTTGAAACCCAGGTTTTATTTGTAGTTAAAAAGAAAGCATCAAAAGAGGCCCTTTCTGATAAATATATTATCAATAGAGTGAATATGGAACTGTGGAATATTGTTCTGAACTATAATTTTTAAGCCTCCGACTGCTTTGTGCTAAAAATCACAGAGGGTTGTGCTGAATTCTATTAAATTTATCAGCCAGAACTCCTGATATGC
>JBEAYH010000072.1:0-5213 GCA_041159435.1 Bacteroidota bacterium
CAGTACTTCGTTCAAATCAACCGAATGAACACCTCTTAAATAGGATGTTTCTGGAAGTGAGCTGGAGTGTTTGCCATTTACAAAATCTGTCATACGTTGTGCAGGTGCAATAAATTTTCCACCCCCAGCAGCGTAAGCTTTTCTTTCCACCATTTCCTGAAAATCATGTAAGACCAGCGGATTATTCATTTGTTGCATTTCCCTCGTCACTCGTCCCTTGTCTCTCATCCCTTTGATAACATCTTCCAACTCAACCTGTACTACCATGCCTGAGTTTGCAAAAGGATTATTTCTTTTCGAGGGACTCCAGCCATTTACAACCAGCATTTCTTGTGAGGTGGAAGCGGTGGCAATGATTCCGCCCGGACACATGCAAAAAGAAAAAACTCCTCTGTTGTTCACTTGATCAACAAGTTGATAGGAGGCAGGGGGGAGATAATTGCCTCTTCCCTGCCAAACAGGACAATGGTATTGAATAGCGTCAATTAATTGTTGGGGATGTTCAATTCTGACTCCAAGTGCAAATGGTTTTGGTTCGATTAAAATCTTTTTTTCTTCCAGCAAGTAGAAAATATCTTTTGCAGAATGTCCGGTTGCAAGAACGACTTGGTCTGCCTCAAACACATCACCTGTAGCAGTTTTGACCTTTTTGATGCAATTGTTTTCGATATGAAAATCAATCAGCTTTTGATTGAAATGAACTTCTCCTCCAGATTTGATGATTTGTTCTCTGATGGATTCAATGATGCCTGGTAGTTTGTTGGTCCCGATATGAGGATGTGCCGTATAAAGAATGGATGGATCTGCACCAAATTGAACCAGCAGTTGCAGGATTTTATCGATGTTTCCACGTTTATTGCTTCGGGTATACAGTTTTCCGTCGCTGTATGTGCCGGCACCGCCTTCTCCAAAACAATAATTGCTCTCCTCGTTTAAAATGCCTTCGCGGTTCAGTGTTGCCAGGTCTCTTCTCCTTTCCCGCACATTCTTTCCTCTTTCCAGAATGATTGGTTTAATTCCCTGCAAGATCAATTCAAGTGCTGCAAACATTCCAGCAGGGCCAGCACCTATGATGATCGTGCGTTGATTGGAGCGATGAACATCCGGAAAATTAAATACAGGTGCTTGGATTTCCTGAAAAGGCTCGTCCACAAAAGCTTTTAGCTTTAAATTGATTTTTACTTCCTGTTTTCTTGCGTCAATTGATTTTTTCAGGATCTGAAATCCACTGATTTTTTTCGGTTGAACCGCAAGATGTCTGGCAAGTTCAGTTTGGATGGTTGCAGCATCGGCTGCATCTTTCGGAGAAAGCTGCAATTGAATTTCGCGCTGCATAATCAACTGAACAATTAGAACGGTAAATCGTCTGCAATGCCTTGCTGACTTTCAGGATCTGGAGAGAATGCGGGAGGTGCATCAACGGGTGTGGATGAGCTACCCATGCTGACCTGTTCAATTCTCCAAGCATCTAGATTGGTAATGTAGTTGGTTTGGCCGTTTTTCTCCCATTTAGATCCCTTGATATTGAACATGACTTTTACGCCATCTCCTATTTTATATCGATCAAGAATACTGGTTCTGTCTTGTACGGTTTGAAATTTTACAAAATTTGTAATGGTGCGTCCGTTGATATCTTCATTTGTTTCAACAACAAATTCTCTGGTTTTGAAAGTTGCACTTCTTTGAACTGTCTCACCTATGCTTACAATTTTTCCTGATAGATCGAATCCCATATAACTAGAATTAATTTTTGCGAAGTTATCATATTCTCTACGGAGTTGGTAACAGTGCTTGACCAAAACTGTTTAGCTTTGTGGGAACTTATTTCAAATGATGCGTCTTCCTTTCTTATTTACTGCTCTTTTGTTCTTTTTTCTTGGTTGCGCTCCAACCCAGCAGGTCCGAAACATTCGATACACTGGGTATGCAGTAGGAGCCAATAGGCAGGTTGACTCATCCTATGTCAACATGCTTTCTTTTTATGCTGACAGTGTGAACAAGACAATGGGAGAATATTTGGTTGAAAATGAAGCAGATTTGCTGAAAGAGACCCCCAATAGTCCACTGGGAAACTTTCTTGCCGATGCCTATCTCTGGGCTGCAAAAACCAAGATCGATCCACGAGCTGAGATGGCATTCATGAACCATGGAGGTGTCAGAATTTTTCGCATCCCCAAGGGACCAGTGAAAAGAGGAACGATTTACGAAGTAATGCCCTTCGACAATCAACTTTGCATTGTAGAAGTAAAGGGACAAATATTGAAAGAATATTTAAACAGAATTGCCCAGGAAGGTGGGGGAGGCGGACAAGCAGGTGTAAACATGCGGTTGGAAAACAGACAGGCGGTAGATATTTCGATCAATGGGGAACCGCTGGATTTGAACCGCACCTATTTTATGGTGAATTCGGATTATCAGTTGGATGGTGGAGGTGGATTCAATGCGTTTAAAAAGTTGAAGCAAAACAGATCGACCTATTTGCAAAGGGATGCCATCATTGATTATTGCAAGTGGCTGAACAGCGGAGGTAAAAAAATTTATAAAGAATCACAAAATCGAATTGTAAAATGAATAGAAGAAAGTTCATTTTAAACAGCTCGCTCGCTGCTGGAGCGGCCATGCTGCAAGTGGATGGATATGCTTTTGATCAGGTAATCAAGTTGACAATCTTGCATACCAATGATGTCCACAGCAGATTAGACGCCTTCCCAATGGATGGATCACAGAATGCAGGAAAAGGCGGTGTGGCAGCAAGAGCAAAATTGATTCAAAAAATCAGGTCAGAGGTCGAACATGTTTTATTATTGGATGCAGGAGATATTTTTCAAGGGACACCCTATTTCAATATTTTCAAAGGTGAGCCTGAGATGAAAGCCATGCGCATGATGGGATATGATGCCGGTATCATGGGGAACCATGATTTTGACGCGGGTATGGATAATTTTGTGTACCAGTTGACCTCGCATGGAAAGTTTCCAATCATTATGTGCAATTATGGTTTCGAAGGCACGCCAATGCAAAACTTGTATACACCATATAAAATTTTCAACAAGGGGAAACTGAGAATTGGCATCACGGGAGTTGGCATTGAATTAGAGGGGTTGGTTCCTTCATCTCTTTTTGGAAACACCATTTACCGTGATCCTATATCCGCTGCAAACCTTGCTGCGTATGAACTCAAGAATAAAGGTTGTGATATGATCATATGTGTTTCACATCTGGGAGATCGATACGCAGACAATAAAGTGAGCGATGAAATATTGGCAAAAGAGTCTGAAAATATCGATTTGATCATCGGTGGACATACACACCGTTTCTTTGAGCAACCGCGAGAATATACCAATAAATCAGGTAAAAAAATAATTGTAAATCAGGTGGGTTGGGGTGGACTCAGATTGGGCCGCTTAGATTACGAATTTTCACGTGGAGGAACAAAAAAATTAGAAAAAAATCAATCGATTTTGGTTGAGAAAAATATTGTGGAATAAAAAATTTTTTTTTCTCGAAACTGAATATATATTCGCCATCTGACTCGATTTTATCAGTTGTGAAATTGAACATGTGCTGAATGGATAAAACTGGATCAGAAAACCAGACCCGAAATAATCAACAACATACGTGCTGTTTGGAAGAGTGAGGATGAATGCAGTAACAATTGTCACTGTCTTTAGTCTTGTGCTATGATGTTTCAGAGGTCCCGTTATTAACCCAAAAATCTAAACCTCGTTAGGACTGATGGAAAAACCTTTTGAAAAAGTTTGGAGCAATTGTTTGGCGATCATAAAGGACATTGTAGAGTGGCAACATTTCAAAACATGGTTTGAACCCATCAAACCGGTTGCATTAAAAGGCAACATTCTTACCATTCAAGTACCTAGTCAGTTTTTTTACGAGTACATCGAGGAGCATTATATCAACCTGCTTGCCAAAACACTGAAGCGTGAACTTGGCAAAGATGCTCAATTGGAATACAGAATCATGGTAGACAGTGGCAACGGAAATGCAAAGCCGCTCACCATGGATGTGCCCGGACAAAATTTCAAGAGTTTTTCCAACAATGAAATGGATTTTCCCTTGGTGGTCAATAACCATGTCAGAAATCCATTTGTGATACCAGGTCTTAAAAAGATGCAGATCGACTCTCAGTTGAACCCCACCTATACATTTGAAGCATTTGTAGAGGGTGACTGCAACAGGGTAGCCAGACGTGCAGGGAAGACCGTAGCTGAGAAGCCTGGGGCAACCTCATTCAATCCCTTGGTTGTATACGGAGGTGTAGGATTGGGTAAAACCCATCTGGTACAATCTATCGGAAACGAGGTAAAACGCCTGCATCCCAACAAGGTAGTATTGTATGTGAGCTCTGAAAAATTTATCAATCAGTTTCAGGACCATAGCAGAAACAATGCGATCAATGATTTCATTCATTTTTATCAATTGATAGACGTTTTGATCATTGATGATGTGCAGTTTTTCAACAGAGCAGAAAAAACCCAAGATGCGTTTTTTGCTATTTTCAATCATTTGCATCAATCTGGCAAGCAGTTGATATTAAGCTCCGATAAACCTCCCAAGGATTTGGAAGGCATGCAGGAAAGATTGTTGAGCCGTTTCAGATGGGGATTGAGTGCAGACTTACAGGTTCCTGATTATGAGACAAGAATTGAGATCCTGGAGAAGAAGATGAAAAACAACGGCTTGGACCTTCCCAAGGATGTTGTGAAATACATCGCTTACAATATTCAGAACAATGTGAGGGAACTTGAAGGCGCATTGATTTCTTTGTTGGCTCAATCATCGCTCAACAAAAGAGAAATTGACCTCGATCTTGCCAAAAAGGTACTGCGCAATTTTATCAAAACATCTTCCAAAGAAATCACCATCGATACCATCCAAAAAATGGTTTGTGAATTCTTTGACCTGCCATACGATCGCCTCCTGCAAAAGACCAGAAAAAGAGAGATCGTGCAAGCACGTCAAATCACCATGTATTTGGCCAAGATATTTACCAAGAATTCACTGAAAACAATCGGCGAACATTTTGGAGGAAGAGATCATACAACTGTCATCCATTCTTGCCAAACCGTCAAAGATCTGATGGATACGGACAACATGTTCCGTGAAAGCGTCATGGAATTGCAGCAAAAGGTTCAGCTTGCTGCTATGTAATTGCCTTTTATCTTTTGCGGATTGCATTGTCTTTAGTAATTTTG
>JBEAYH010000092.1:0-6971 GCA_041159435.1 Bacteroidota bacterium
CAAAAGATCAAGACGGTCAACCCATCAAGCTTTCAGCATTCAAAGGCAAAAAACTGGCATTGTATTTTTATCCCAAAGATGATACCAGTACTTGCACTGTACAGGCTTGTAATTTGAGGGATGGATTCAAGGCCTTGTCCAAAAAAGGCATTGAGGTCATTGGTGTGAGTCCAGATGATGAAAAATCACATACAAAATTCATAGCCAAACACAAGCTGCCCTTTCGCATCATTGCAGATACAGATAAAAAATTGGTTGAGAAGTTTGGTGTTTGGGGAGAGAAACAACTTTATGGAAATAAATACATGGGTGTGTTCAGAACGACATTTTTGATTGATGAAAATGGTGTCATTGTGAAAATTATTTCAAAACCAAAAGTAAAGGAACACTCAAAGGAGATTGCAGAGGGATTCGGATTATAATACCCACTCTATTTCACCATGGCGTATCGTCTCTTGTACCCCATGTTCAATTTCTAATTCACCATTGATGTTTACCTGGCGGACCATTGCCTTGTATACAATTTGATTTTTTCTGAACGTTGCTTCTTCACCTTTTTTATACAGTAAATCATTGTATGCTGAAATTGCCTGATGCGCTCCGTTTGCTAACAGCAAATCAATTCTTTTCTCAATACACAAAAGAAGTTCTTTGGAAAGTTGAACCGGATCAAATTCTTTGCCTGTAATTTGTTTGAGGGATACTGCTTTTGCATCCATAGCTGAGAAGTCGACTTGGTTGACATTGATTCCCGTCCCAGCCACTATCCATTCCAGTTTTCCTTCCTTCACAGTATTTTCAATCAAAACTCCCCCTGCCTTTCTGTCACGCCAGTACAAATCATTTGGCCATTTGATGCGGGTTTCATCGCCGGCATATTTGCTAAAGAAATCATAACATGCCAGGGCAATGGATGCAGAAAGGGGGAATTGTTCATTGATTGAGAAACGGGTTCCAAGGATCAAAGTGCTCATCATGATGTTTTTACCAGACTCGCTTTGCCAGCTTCGGCCTCTTTGGCCTTTGCCCTCGGTCTGTTCCAAAGCAAATATGACCATTCCCTGCGCTGCCTTTCCTTCACGGATCAACCGCATGGCATGGTTATTGGTACTGTCTACAGTTGACAATATGATGTATGGCTTTCCAATCATTCTGTCGGCATCTTAAGGAGGGAAATAATCCTTAATTTTGGCAAGTTACTCAACGAAAACTTAAAAAAACAGCGTTTGGCATCAAGATCAGAAGGAACCGTATCTCCAAAGAAAATATCCCGACTAACAAAAAACAGCAAAATCCTGAAGGTAATTACTTCTGCTATTCAGGATAAAAAAGGGGAACATATCGTGCTGTTGGACCTTAGAAAAATTTCAGAAGCAGTTTCTGATTTTTTTATTGTTTGTGAAGCAACTTCAACAGTGCAGGTAAAAGCGATCGCAGATTGGGTAGAAGTGAAAGTGAAAAAAGAGTTGAGTGAATTGCCATACAGGCATGAGGGACAGCAAGCGAGTCAGTGGATATTGATCGATTATGTCAATGTTGTGGTCCATGTATTTTTAAGTGAAACGAGAAAATTTTATAAACTGGAAGATATGTGGAATGATGGAGTTGAAATTGAATTAGAGGAACCGGCAACATTGCCTCAACCCCCTGCATTTACATCAATCAAGAAAAAGAACAAGCATTCATCATGAATAACGATTCAAGCAACAGAGAAAAGAGGGGTGGCTCCATGAACCCGTTCAAAAGAAAGGATCAGGGAGGAGAAGGTGGTTCATCAAAGGGACCTTCATTCAGTTTTTACTGGATCTATGTAATCGCAGCAGTATTGCTGATTGGTTATCAGGTGATGCGTGGGGTGAGTCCGGATGCTAGAAATATAAGTGAGCTGGAGTTCAAGCAAAAAATGCTCAGCCAAAATGATGTTGCTAAACTCGAACCAGTCAAGAACAAAGATGTTGTAAGGGTTTACATCGTTCGCGACAGTCTAGATAAAAAAACATACAAAGATCTGTTGGGGGATAAAGTGGTGTATGCCAAATCATCCAAAGGTCCACATTTCCAATTCAGCTATTCAAAGATTGATGATTACCAGGAAAACCTCAGCAAATATTTTTCAGAGCATCCTGAGGTACGAGAAGTGCCCGTTGAACCTGTAACAGATCCAGAATTTTTTGGTCCACTTGTAAATTTCTTATTTCCAATACTGATGTTTGGACTGCTGATGGTGCTGATGATGCGCAAAATGGGAGGCGGTGCAGGTGGTGCTGGAGGTGGAGGCATTTTCAGCATTGGCAAGTCCAAAGCTCAATTGTTCGATAAAGGAACCAAAGTAAACATCACATTCAAAGATGTCGCAGGTTTGGATGAAGCAAAGCAGGAGGTAATGGAGATTGTTGACTTTCTGAAAAATCCAAAGAAATATACTTCGCTCGGCGGTAAAATTCCGAAAGGAGCTTTGCTCGTGGGACCTCCAGGAACTGGAAAAACTTTACTTGCAAAAGCAATGGCAGGTGAAGCACAAGTGCCATTCTTCTCCATGTCGGGATCAGATTTTGTGGAGATGTTTGTTGGCGTGGGAGCCAGCAGGGTGCGTGATCTCTTCAAACAGGCTCGTGAAAAGGCTCCTTGTATCATTTTTATAGATGAGATCGATGCTATTGGGCGCGCCAGAGGCAAGAACGTAATGATGAGCAATGATGAGCGCGAAAATACCTTGAACCAATTGTTGGTGGAAATGGATGGATTTGGTGGCGACAGCGGCATCATTATTTTGGCAGCGACCAACCGTCCGGATGTGCTCGACAGCGCCTTATTGCGTCCCGGTCGCTTTGATCGCCAGATCAGCATCGATAAACCAGATGTAAAGGGAAGAGAAGCTATTTTCCTTGTCCATCTAAAGCCTATCAAACGCTCTGAAACACTCGATATTCATAAGCTTGCAGAACAAACACCCGGATTTGCAGGGGCCGATATTGCGAATGTTTGTAATGAGGCTGCCTTGATTGCAGCCAGAAAGGGAAAAGAGCAAGTTGAAATGGATGATTTCCAGGATGCAATTGATAGAGTGATTGGTGGATTAGAAAAGAAAAATAAAATCATACTCCCAGAGGAGAAAAAAATCATTGCCTACCATGAAGCCGGACATGCGGTGTGTGGCTGGTACCTCGAACATGCATATCCATTGCTGAAAGTTACCATTGTACCGAGAGGAGTAGCAGCCCTTGGATATGCACAATACACTCCCAAAGAACAATACCTGTACAATACTGAGCAGCTGACAGATCAGATGTGCATGACATTGGGTGGCAGAGCAAGCGAAGAAATATTTTTCAATAAAATTTCAACAGGTGCTCAAAACGATTTACAACAGGTTACCAAACTGTCTTATGCGATGGTCACCGTTTATGGAATGAATGACAGGGTTGGAAACATCAGTTTTTATGATCCGCAGCAGGACCAATATTTCACCAAACCCTACAGCGAGGAAACCGGAAAAATCATTGATGAAGAAGTAAGAAAGCTGGTGGATCAAGCCTATCAAAGAACCATTCAATTGTTAACTGAAAAGAAGGCTGAAGTTGAAAAAATTGCACTCGCATTGTTGAACCGTGAAGTCTTACATCAACAGGATGTAGAAGATTTGATTGGAAAGCGTCCATTCAGTGAGAAGAAAATTCTTTCTGATGAAGAGCCTGCACCAGAACAACCTTCTACCTCCACAACAGAGTAAAAGTTATGCGCAGTTTGGATGAAAAAATAATCATGGAATCATCTTCTTCAAAAGAAAGTATTTTGAAGAATATCCGCAAAGCGCTTACCCAACCGACTGAACAGCCTTATCCTGCCTTGGATAAAGTTGAATTCAATTTTGAAGAAACAGGTGAAGACCTGGCAGTAATGTTTGCTGAGAAATTCACTGCACTCTTGGGGAATTTTTCTATTTGTACCAACGAAGAAGATCTGGTTAATCAAATCAATGCACTTGCTGTAGAAAGGCAGTGGAGTGATTTGTATTGCACAGATGACAACATCCGCTCTGCTTTTGCTTCATTTGGATTTGAACAATTTTCGACAAAATCACTTGCTGAAAGTGATGCTTCCATAACCAAATGCGAATTGCTGGTTGCGAGAACCGGATCCATCGTGTTGAGCAGTGCAGTTTCCTCTGGAAGAACTACCAGTGTTTATGCACCGGTTCACATCTGTGTTGCCAAGGCGAGTCAGCTGGTATTTGATGTAAAGGATGCATTGAAAATTTTGCAAAAAAAATATGGTGATCAGTTGCCATCTATGATTTCATTTGCAACTGGACCGAGCAGAACAGCTGACATCGAAAAAACCCTGGTAGTGGGAGTGCATGGTCCAAAAGAAGTTTACTGTTTTTTACTTGACAGCTGAGCCATCCTTGCAGTGCTCATTTCTCGGTATATTTGAGGATGCAAGTCCCACAAGGCAAAAAAATTTATTTCCTCTCCGATTTTCACTTGGGTGTGCCCGATAAAATCACCAGTTTATCCAGGGAGAAAAAAATTGTTGCTTTTCTGGATGCCATCAAGGAAGATGCTTGCATGGTTTTTGTTTTGGGTGACCTTTTTGATTTTTGGTTTGAATACCGAAAGGTTGTTCCAAAGGGGTATGTACGCATCTTGGGAAAACTGGCTGAGCTTACTGACAAGGGGATTGCTGTATATTTTTTTGCAGGGAATCACGACATGTGGATGTCTCGCTACTTTGAAAACGAGTTAAATATTCCTGTTTTCTTTCATGAAAGACCATATGATTTCAACGGTAAGAAATTCATCATCGGCCATGGTGATGGGTTGGGTCCGGGAGATCACGGGTACAAATTGTTGAAAGCTGTTTTTAGAAATCCCGTCTGCCAATTTTTATTTGGATTGATTCCTCCTGCAATAGGTGTTTCCATTGCTGAATTTTTCAGCAGGAAAAGTCGCATTGCAACTGGCAATACAGATGATCAATTTTTAGGCGAAGAAAAGGAATGGCTGATACAATATTGTAAATCAGTGCTCCAAAAAGAGCATGTCGATTATTTTATATTCGGGCACAGGCATCTTCCGATTGATTTTGATTTCAATGTTGGAAGCCGGTATATCAACCTGGGCGATTGGATAAAATACAATTCTTATGCCGTTTTTGATGGAAACCAAGTATTGTTAACGTATCATTCATGATCAGGCCTATCATTTTTATATGTTTAATTTTTTTCGCACAAACAGAAGCATCTGCTCAGGAGCTTGGAGTGAATCTGAGCTTGGTCAAACAAATCAAGGGTGAATTTGATCTATTGGATGTTGATGAAGGGGGAAATATCTACCTGCTTACAGCTGGTGGGCAGCTCAAAAAATACAATGCAAACTTTGATTCACTTTCCGTATTCAATGAAGTACGGCGCTATGGAAAACTCTATTCCATTCATTCACAGAATGCGCTGAGGACATATTTGTATTTTAAAAACTTCAATGTTGTATTGATCCTCGACAGGATGATGCAATTGGTTCAGCGCATCGACTTGCGCAAGGCAAATTTGTTTCAAGTCAATTCAATTTGTCCCAGCTATGATAATCAATTGTGGATATTCGACGAGCAAAACAGTAAAATAAAAAAAATAAGATTGGATGCCACAATAGCATTTGAATCAACCGATCTGCGCCTGGTTTTTCCTGAAAAATTGAGTCCCGTGAAGATCATCGAACACCAGGGTTATTTGTATTTATTGGATCCTCAGCATGGCATCTATGTTTTTGATTATTATGGCGGATTCAAGGAAAGGATAGCAGTACCTCATATCAGGGAATTGCAAACATTGGGTAAAGAACTTCTGTACTCCACTCAACCAGGTATTTGGAAAATGTGGACGGAAAAAAATGAAACCATTTGGCGAATAAATTCTGAGCAATTGTCTTCTGCACAGCAGATATATTTTTCTCCCAAAATGGCCTACATCACAAACAGAAAGGAGTTGTCAATTTATACTTACCAACTAAATCAGTAACCATGAAAGAGATTTTGAACAATACATTGTTTGATAATACAGTATCAGATTATTTGATTGTATTCGGAGTCATTGCATTGGTTTGGGTGTTGAAGAAAAGAGCAAGTAAAAATATTACGCGCCTGGTATTTTATCTATTCAAGCGGATGGGAAGGATCATTGATGAAAAAGAATTTTTCAATTTGGTTTTGGCTCCTTTGGAGAATTTTATTTTATTTCTTGCGGTTTATATTTCAATGAGCAGCCTTCGTTTTCCTACTTTTTTGCATTTTAAAATATTCAAAGTCACATCAGAGGTACTGTTAGACCGATTTGCAATTGGACTCCTGATTTTTTTCTTTTTTCGCACGCTGTTGAGGGTGATCGACTATTTGGCGATTATTCTTGAAAAAAGGGCAATCGCTACATAGGATACCACCGATTACCAATTGATTATATTTTTCAGAGAGTTTTTAAAAGTGATATTGGTGATAATATTCATTTTAGTAATGATCAGGTTTGTATTAACTGAAGACATTACGAAAATACTGGCTGGATTGAGTTTAGCAGGTGCTGCCATTGCACTTGCAGCCAAGGAAAGTCTGGAAAACCTGATTGCATCTTTTATTATATTTTTTGATCGACCCTTTCGTGTAGGTGATCTATTGAAAGTGCAGCAAATACAGGGTACAGTGGAGAAAATTGGATTGAGAAGTACTCGGATTCGCACGAACGATAAAACCTATGTTTCGATGCCCAATAAGCAAATGGTTGACAGCATCGTTGATAATTTTTCACTCAGAAACAAGCGAAGGGGTGAGTTGAATTTACATCTGGACCTGAGTACAACATACAGCCAAATCAATCAATTGATTCAGGAACTCAATACCGATTTATCGAATGCACAGATTTCTGAAAAATCAGTTTTGTTGTCAGATGTAAAGCTTGAATCATTTCTTGTAACAGTCGAGTATTTTAC
>JBEAYH010000100.1:0-12648 GCA_041159435.1 Bacteroidota bacterium
ATGTCGAGTGACTGGTATTGGAACCTGTCGTGAAAATATTGATGGGGAAGTCTGCTCGCAAGACGCCCAGTTGCAAGTGTAGTATGCTGGGTGCCTGTCAACTCTTTTGAAAGATTTGATCCGACCATTCCGTTTGAACCAGTAAGCAGGATTCTCATTTGATGTCTTGCAGCATCAAATGTAAGGCTTTATGGATATCAGCGCTTGACTAGAATTTATTCTTCCACATCATGCTTTCGATGGGCTTGTCAGGCTGACCAGCATATTTTGCATTCTTTTTCTGATTGTATTTGATGGCAATTTCACCTTCTACTGGAAAATATATCAGTTGCCCAATGGGCATGCCATGGTATACCTTGACGGGTTGCTTCACCGAAATCTCAAGGGTCCAGTTCCCGCAAAATCCAACATCTCCCTTACCTGCAGTTGCGTGAATATCAATACCCAACCTTCCGGTTGAAGATTTTCCTTCCAAAAATGGAACATGTTCATGTGTTTCAGTGTACTCCTGTGTAACACCTAGATAAAAAATATGCGGGTATAAAACAAAACCATCATCGGGAATATCGAAATATTCAATTTGGTTGTGCTCTTTGGCATCCAGGATGTGGTTTTTATAAGTAGCCAGGCATTTGCCGAGATGAACATCGTATGAATTGCTGCCAAGGCAAGAGGGATCAAAGGGACTGATTTTAATACTCCCTTTCTCCATCTCTTCCATTATGCGTTTGTCAGAAAGAATCATTCCAAAACATTTAGCGACCCGAAATTCGTAATAGATGAGCTATTGAACGATTTATTTTTTCAACAAAGTTTGAACAGGCTTTAAGCGTAATTTTACAGGATGCCGTTGGTATTCAAAAGTAAGGATGAAGGCTGCCATGCAGGACTCTGGGAGATTGCAGAGGATATTGCTTTTTTTGAATCATCGCTTCCTTACAGGTCTCCCGCAACACACCCTGAAAAAATCAAACAACAGCTCGCAGCACGCATGGTCCTACATCAATTCGATCCTGATTTTCCATTTCAAGATGTTGAAAGTTCTCCAGGAGGAAAACCTGTATTGAAAAATACGGATATCAAGTTTTCCCTTTCGCATTGCAATGGGTATGCCGCTGCCATTGTTTCACACAAAGCAGATGTGGGGATTGACATCGAGCCAATCCATGAAAGAATATTGAAAATAGAAAAAAAGTTTTTGCATCCAACAGAGCAGATGCAACTTGATCAATTTGACAGCACCCAACATGTTGCCTATGCTACTTTGTTCTGGACCCTCAAAGAAGCGATGTACAAATGGTGGGGCAGGGGCTCAATTGACTTCTCAAATGATATGATCGTAGATGCATTTGATGTTGGTCAATCAGGGATTGCAAAAATGCGATTTGCTAAACTTCCAGATGAGGTATTCGAATTGAAATATTTCTTACACAACCATCTTTGGTTCACAACAATAGCCAAATAAAAAAGCCCCTCGGAAGGGGCTTTTAGATATTATTTTAGACTTGCTTGAAGCTTTTCGTTCAATGTTACGTAATCAGGATTCTTAGCGGATTTTGCCAATTCAAGTGATTTGTCTGAGGCAGCCTTTGCTTCCATTTTTTTGCCCATGAGAGAAAAACACCTTGCCTTCTGATACCATACCCAATAAGCGGTTGGACTTTGTTTAGTGGCCTCTTCCAGCCATGCAGCTGCTTTGTTCAAATCTTTTCCATTGTCCATATAATACATCGCTGCATTGAAATAAGGTCTGTTGTCATTGTTCATCAGATTGTCAATCTGCAACATAACTTTCTTGTCAATATCCATTTTGATGGGGAAACCAATCATGGTTTCGTCCCATAGTATCATCAATTCTAATTCATTGCTTTTTACTTTCTCAAATAAAATCATGAATGATTCAATTGCAAATGGCAGAGAGACAGTGGGTACAGTAAATCTAACAACATCCATGCTTTGTTGATAGGCAGAGGGAGAAGTTACATCCGTTTGTTTTGAAATGATGATCGTCCATTCACTTGCTCCTGGAATAGAAAGGAGTCCATATTTGCCAGCTGGAATTTTTGTTCCACCAATGACAACTTCATCGCTGAATGTCAAAGTGGTCGCACTGTTTGCACCTGTGCGCCATACTGCTCCAAAGGGAACAAGGTCCCCAAAAATATTTCTTCCTTTCATATTCGGTCTCGAATAAGAAAGTTCGATGGTTCCCAATCCAAATTCCTGTTTCACTGTTTGTGCAGTAGAAGAGGACGGTACTCTCAACGTTTGTGCGTCAACGACCACAACCATTGCTATCAATGCAATGGAAAGTATTAATTTTTTCATACGGTTTAATTTTACGCAAGTTAATCAAATGGCCAATATAAGACATGGGTCAATTTCTGATGTTCTTGAAGCCTGGATGAAATCTCAACAGGGTTTCTCTCAAAAAACTTCTGTCCAGATGGGTGTATATTTCAGTGGTGGTGATGCTTTCATGTCCCAGCATTTCCTGAACAGCTCTCAAGTCGGCCCCTCCCTCTACCAAATGGGTGGCAAAGGAATGCCTGAATGTATGCGGGGATATATTTTTTTGAATATTGGCTTTTTGGGCAAGGTCTTTGATGATATAAAATACCATTACTCTTGAGAGCTTGTTTCCTCTTCTGTTTAAAAACACAAAATCCTCCGCACCTTTTGCAATCTCAGCATGCACCCTTACTTCTTGCAAATAAATTTGCAGGTATTTGGCTGCAGATGTTCCAATGGGTATCAATCTTTCCTTGTCGCCTTTTCCAATTACCCTCACAAAGCCAATGTCCAGGTAGAGATTGGATTTTTTCAATTGAATGATTTCACTTACACGCATGCCGCAACTGTACAGTGTTTCCAACAATGCCTTGTTTCTCATTCCCTCTGGCTTGCTCAAATCAATTTGAGAAATGATTTGCTCTATTTCTTCAAACGTGAGTGTATCCGGTAGGGCCTTTTTTAATTTGGGTGCTGCTAGCAGCTCTGTAGGGTCTTTCAGGGTGATTTCTTCCTGTATGCAATATTTGTAAAAAGCTTTGATGGCAGAAATAATTCTTGCCTGAGAACGTTCACTCATTCCAATTGATGCAATCCATTTAATGAATAGCTGCAATTCATGAAGGGTGATTTCGTTGATGTGCTTGATGTTGTTTTCAATGGATAAAAATTGAATCAATTTATCCATGTCTTGTCCATAGGCCAATATGGTGTTGCTGGAAAGTGATTTTTCCAATTGAAGATGCATCAGGAATCCTTTCTTATATATTTCCCACATGAATAGACAGCTGTTCTTATGTATGTGTTTATGAACTACATTCGTGCCTCAATTTAAACATTAAAATATTCTTGTGGCAAAAGCAACCGGTTTCAGTTTCAAATCATTCAAGATCAAGGCGGGTAAGAATAAAAAAACATTGAGAGCTTTTCTCACCAGATTGAAAAACAAAACTCCTAAAGGTCTTGACTCAATAGCAGCAACGATTGACAAGGAAGTCTGGAAGGAAGTTGACTGCCTCGCTTGTGCCAATTGTTGCAGGACCATGACGCCTACGTTTACTACAGAGGATATCAAAAGAATCGCTTCCCATTTTAAACAAACACCTGAACAATTCAAGAAAAAGTGGTTGTACAAAGACAAAGGTGGAGATTGGATGAACAAACAGACGCCTTGTCAATTCTTGGATCTTAAAACAAATTATTGTTCAATATATAGCATACGTCCTGTTGACTGCGCTGGATTTCCGCATTTGACCAAAAAGAAGATGGTTGATTATATGCATGTGCATCAGCAGAACATTGAATATTGTCCAGCCACCTATGCCATGGTTACCAAAATGCAGGAATTGATGAAAGGTTCTAACTAATTAGAAAGGGTACCCAATGGCGAATTGAAAACTAGGCCTCTGCCAAACGCCGTCTACAAACCAACCTCCGTATTTCTTGGAGTAAAACCGCTCGATGTTTGCATTTCCTTTGTTATCGGGTCCATACCTGGGATCTTTGATGGGGAATCCCAAGTCAAATCTTAACAGAAAATAATTGAAATCAATCCTTGCCCCGAATCCACTTGCAATTGCCAGATCCCTGCCAAGTCTGTTGAATTTGAAGCCCGCATTTTTCAATCCTCCATCCAGGTCATTTCTGAACCAAATATTACCTGCATCGGTAAAAACTGCTCCGCGCATCATGAATCCATAGAATGGAAAGAGATTGAATCTGTATTCTGCATTCGCTTCAATTTGGATATCAGCATATTTATCATTGAATGTTCCATTGGCAACTGTATCATAAAAAACGTTGGAGCCAATGCCCAATTTCCTGATAGGCCATCCTCTCATACTGTTGGGTCCGCCTGCAATAAAGCTTTTGAAAAACGGTAAAGTAACCTGACCTTTTCTGGATCCAGTGGAAAATGCCCATCCTGCACCTGCATAGAGTCTGAAATGCATGCTGTTTTCCTTTCGAATCATGATGTGTTTGATTTCTGCATCAAACTTGAAATACCGATACAAATTGCTGAGTGATTTTCCGGGTTTTGTTTCGTTGTAAAACAGGGCACCTGCAAGCAATCCGCTTCCTTCCGCAAAGAATCTGATCAGTGTTTTGTCATTCGGTTTATGTGGCGTGATATTTCGATTGAAAAGTGCATTTGATCCAACAATCAAACCATTGTTGTAGGTATAAAGCAATAATGGGAAATTGCTGATGGATTCCAGAAATAGACTGTCCGGTCTGAATCGGGTGTATTCAAAATTGATGGGTTTGATTTGCCAGGAAGTAAAGGGATTGGGTTTCCAGTCGTATCCAAAAAAAGTATTGAAAGTATTCAGGTTGAAGAAACGAAATCTGTCGATGTAGGCGAAATCAACCGATGCAATGGTTTTGGCTTGTTGGAAATATGCTTTTGCTCTGCTGCTTACTGGTGCAACCAGCCAGGGAACTGTAAGGCGGTTGGTAAGGGATGTTTCTCCAGAAAGAATTCTGTTGAAATTATTGAACTCAATACCAGTTCTGATGCTGTTTTCCAGCTGGATAGCACGCTTGCCGATATTCCTGTTTCTCAAGGTAAAATTGGTGGCAACTCCAATTCTGCCGCTGCTCACCAGTGATAGGGCAGAGGAATTGAGGATGCTGCTGCCCTCCAGGTCAATTCCGAAGTATTGTTTTTTTGTCGGCTGAAGACTGAGGACGTAGTCTATTTTTTTATTTGCTTCATCAACTTTATTGGTGATGTTGATGTTCTGCCATGTTCCCAGTTTATTAAAATTATTGAGGGTTTTGCTGTAATCATCTCTTTTAAAAAGTGACCCGGGCTTCATGGCAATATTCTCTTTGATGAAGGCGTCATGAAAGGTATTGTGAAGAGAAACAACTTTGATTTGATTGATATTGGTAAAACTTGAATCAGCAATTTGATTGAATTCATCTGTTTTTAGGTCGGGATAAATGGTGAGGCCACCTACTTTATATGCTGTATAATGTGTACTGTCAATATTTGGCCTCAAGGTGAATGTCAGTTTGATAAAAGGTTGGTCTTTCTTTGTTTGAATCTCTGAAAGTCTGCTTGCCAATTCAAATGGATCGATGCTGCCATCATACAATTCAATATAATTTGTATCTATTTCTGCTACAAGGTCTTCTTTGTTGATTTTAAAAAATCCATTGTTCTGAAATACGTCCGTTAGTCTGTTGATTTCAGCATCGATCAGATTGTAATCAAATGCTGCCCCTTTGGTGGGCATTGCATTTTCTGATTTCTTGTGAGCAAGTGATTGCAGTGCGCTGTCTCTAAACAAATAGACAACTGTATCAATTGAAAATCTGTTTCCTGGTTCAACATGGAAATTGGTGATGATTCTTTGTTGTTTCTTTTTTGTTTCTAAGGATGTGTCATATCTGATCATGGCCTTTCTATAACCCATGCTGTTCATTAAATTTTGCATGTTAATGATCGATTGCTGAACTGCTTCTTTTTTAAAGGCAGTTGGTTTTTCCATTACCTCAACAGGGATGATGAAGGGGAAAGAGGGCCAAGGAATTTTTGAAGCAACCCTGATTTGTGCACTGTCTTCTATCTGTGTCAGTAGGCTGATTTCAAGCTCATTCTTCTGATCCTTCGTTGCATTCCCATCAATTTTTATGTTATTTTCGAAATGGAAAGGCACATTGGGTGCCTTTTTTTACAACCGTGCATGACATCGCTGCCATGAGGTACATGACCGAACCAAAAACAATATATTTCAAGTTGTTGCTCAACCAGTAATTTTAATCAGGAAATGCTTTCAAAATCAGATATCAAATATATTCAAAGTTTATCCCATAAAAAATTCAGGGATCAAGAGGGACTTTTTATTGTAGAAGGATTGAAAATGGTTGAT
Source organism: Bacteroidota bacterium (assembly GCA_041159435.1). GTDB lineage: Bacteria > Bacteroidota > Bacteroidia > Chitinophagales > Chitinophagaceae > Pollutibacter. The sequence continues at coordinate 6,393 of JBEAYH010000100.1, forward strand.
GAACTGTTAAAGGAACATCAGCAAAAGGTTAGAAAAATATTTGCTGTAAGAGAGTGGTTGGATAAGCATCAGACTGACATTCATGCATCCATTTCAACGCAAGCAGTGGAAGAATTTGAGTTATCCAAAATTTCAAGTCAAAAAACACCTCAGCAAGTAATGGCCCTGGTTGAAATTCCTCTGAATCCTATCAAATCGTACAAACCTACAGGCCTGACCCTTGTCTTGGATCGGATACAGGATCCAGGTAATCTCGGTACGATCATCCGTACATGTGATTGGTTTGGGGTAACTGAAATTGTATGTTCAGCTGATACGGTAGATGTGTTCAACTCCAAAGTCGTGCAGTCGGCCATGGGAAGCATTTTGCGCGTGCATGTGTATTATACGGAACTGACTGATTTTATTCGTTTGCATAAGGATATGCCTTCATATGCTGCTGTACTAGGCGGTACATCCATTCATGAAATTGATGTAAAACAACCCGCTTTCTTGATCATAGGCAATGAATCCACAGGCATATCAAATGAATTATTGCAATTGAATCCTTTTCAAATTTCGATTCCAAAAATTGGGAAGGCCGAATCCTTGAATGCAGCAGTTGCTGCTTCCATCATTCTTTCCGCATGCATGAAATAGTTATTTAAACTGGAGCGTTTTTGAAATATTGAGCTTTTTTCCCACAGCTGCTGGAATCAATAATACCATCATGGTAATGATGAGTGTTCCAAAAATGATAGCCATGATTTGTATCCATTCCATTTGAACGGGTGCTGTGCTTACATAATATACTTCTTCATTCAATCGTATAAAGGGCCACTTTTGTTGGAGAAGACACAATGAAATACCAGCTAAGCCTCCGGCAATGATTCCAATGCCAGCAATCCAGCTGCCATACATCACAAAAATATTTCGGATCAGGCTGTCAGTTGCACCAAATGATTTTAATACTGCAATCATATTGGTACGCTCCAGCAACAAAATGATCAGGCAGCTTATCAGGTTGATAATTGCAACAACCAACATCAGTCCCATGAATATATACTTATTGGTATCCTGCAGTGCAAGCCAATCAAAAATTTCTGGAGAAAGCTCTTTCAACGTAATGGCATTCCATCCAACAGGCAAGAGCGGGAAAATTGCATTGGCTGTTTCATCCAGGGAGGATGTTTTTTTCAATGTTATTTCATATCCATTGATGTCGTCTTTCGAAAGTTGATTGACACTGTTGAGGTAATTTTGACTTGCAATTGCATATGATTGATCATATATGTCGATCCCTGTATTGAAGATCCCAGCAATTTTCATCTTTCGCACTTTGGGCATGTCGGTATTTTTGGAGATGAAATAAACAATCAACTCATTTCCGACAGACAGTTTCAACTGATTGGCTGTATAAGAAGATAAGAGAATTTGATCTTGTGTGATGGAATCATTCCAGTTTGGAACCATGCCTTTCCTGATGTATTGCTGGATATTTGAAGCGGGGTAGTCGTCCGCAACTCCTTTGATGACAATGCCTTCTATGGTGTTGTTGGCGCTTAGAACAGCCGAATGGGTAACAAAACTTGAGACGGACTCAACACGAGGATCTGATTGTAAAAATTGTTTCAGGGAATCGTTTTTTTTGATGAGTGCTGCTTCTGCATTGGTCGATCGGATAGGCTCGTAATGCTCAACCCTGATATGTCCCCAGAATGAGAAAATTTTATTTGCCACCACTTGCTGAAATCCGTTTACAAAAGAACTCGCCAAAACCATGGCTGCGACGCTGATGGCCGTTGCAATGATGCTGATTCTCATGATCAGCGCTGAAAACGCCTTCTTGGGCGCCGAAATGAGTTTTCTTACGATGAATAGAGATGGTTTCAAATAAACAATTGACACATAAAAGTACAAATCAATTATTGATTATTTTCGTTTCAGAAGTCTTCATGATGCGTTTTTCTTTCATGTCCATTTTTATTGCAATTCTCTTCTCTGGTATTGTGCAGGCACAGCCAGATAAAGTATTTGCACCTAATATAAAAACCATTCGACTCAACCGTTCGGGCGACCCGTTATCATATCCCATCGTCCGATTGAATTCCACAGATCAGCTTGAATTGCATTTTGATGATTTGGATGGAGGAGTAAAAAATTATTATTATACGATTCAGCTCTGCAATGCTGATTGGACACCTGCTCAATTGAATTACTTTGATTATGTGAAGGGTTTTAGTCAGGTGCGGATCAACAATTACAAAGCATCCAGTATCTCTCTCGCCCGGTATACACATTATCAGGCCATCATTCCAGATAGAAATTGTCAACCCACCAAATCAGGAAATTATTTGCTGAAAGTTTTCCTTGACGGGGATACGGGTAAATTGGCATTGACAAAAAGGTTGTTTGTGGTTGATGAGAAAATCAATGTTGCCATGACAGTTACACAGCCCTTCAATCAGCAATATTTTCAAACGCATCATAGACTGCAGGTTCAGTTGGAGACGACCAATTTTGATGTCCGTTATCCACAACAGCAATTGCAAGTGAAAATCCTCCAAAATTTCAGGTGGGATAATATGATTTCTATGAATCAACCTACTTTCATCCGCCAGGGATTGTTGCAGTACAACAATGAAAATACCATGTTGTTTCCTGCAGGAAAGGAATTCAGGTGGTTGAACTTGAGAAGTTTCCGATTATTGGGTGACCGAATCACCAGACAGCAAAATACGAATACAGCATTTGAACTTTTCGTGAAAGAGGATCAGCCCAGGTTGCCAAGGCAATATTTTTATTACCGCGATTTGAATGGATTGTTTGTAAATGAAACGATTGATAACCTCAATCCTTATTGGAATGCAGATTATGCCCGCGTCTATTTCAGATTCAGGCCTAAAGATGGACTGGCATACGCGAAAGGTGATTTGGTCATCTTTGGACAATTGTCCAATTACGGTGATGATGCAGAAGCTGTGATGAAATTCAATCCTGACAAAGGCACTTATGAAGGTTCCATGATGTTGAAGCAAGGGTATTATGATTACCAGTACGCGATCCGTACACCGGAAAATGGAAAAATGCAATTCAACAGCACACTTCCTGAGCAGGATGCTTGGGAGACTGAAAACAATTACATGGTTTTGGTGTATTACCGTGAATTGGGTGGTAGAGCTGATCAGCTGATTGCAATACGACAGATCAACAGTCAATTCAATCGATCTCTCAAGTGAATTTCGTATATTTGCATCGGCAGGTCTTACACGACCAGCTCCTGCTGAACTCCCCCAGGACCGGAAGGTAGCAAGGGTAGGTGGTTGAGCGGTGCGATGTAATAAACCTGCTTTTTTTTGTGCATATCTCTCCCTCAACTTTCATCTTCTTTTAATTAATTTGCCCCAAATTTTGATGCATGAAATTCTTCATTGATACAGCCAACCTTGCACATATTAAAGAAGCAAATGAACTCGGTATTTTAGATGGTGTTACAACCAATCCTTCTCTCATGGCGAAAGAGGGAATTAAGGGTCAAGAGAATATTTTAAAACATTATGCGGATATCTGTTCCTTGGTTGATGGAGATGTGAGTGCCGAGGTGCTGTCGACTGACTTCAAAAGCATGGTAGAAGAGGGTAAGAAATTGGCGGCCATTCATAAAAACATAGTGGTCAAAGTCCCCATGATCAAAGATGGCATCCAGGCAATCAAATGGTTTACAGATAATGGCATCAGAACAAATTGTACGCTGGTTTTCTCAGCGGGACAAGCAATTCTGGCTGCGAAAGCTGGCGCAAGTTATGTTTCGCCATTTATTGGACGGATAGATGACAGCAATTGGGATGGCATTCACCTTATTGAACAAATTAATCATATCTACAGCATTCAGGGATTTGATACACAGATTCTGGCTGCTTCCATTCGCAATGCACTCCACATCGTTCGTTCTGCTGAAGCAGGGGCACATGTTTGTACCTGTCCTTTAGATTCGATCTTGGGACTTCTCAAACACCCACTCACTGATATTGGATTGGCTAAATTCCTGGAAGACGCCAAGAAGATGTAATTCCCGGCCTATAAATTCCACCAATAGTTAAACTTCAATACCAGTGCTCTGTTCTTTACATTGAATGGTGCTGGAAAATAGTTGTCTGTATACACAAGAAACAGATCTGATGCAGGTTTGTACCTCCACTGAAATCTTGTATTGACATTGATGTTGTTTTGCTGGTTGTTGTATTGCACAAAAGTTGTGAAGAAGAGCTTATTCGTAAAGGTTACATCTATGCGAGGACCCACCAGCCAAAATGTGTTGTTGTTCCATGGAGCAGGCATGGAAATATTGTTAAAGCTTGTGCTCATGGTCATGCTGAAGTATGGTTGAAGTCGATATCCCAAATCGGCACTGACAAAAGTCCTGTTGCCATTGAAATAGTATCCCCCCAATCTTCCCGATATTAAATAGGTAAATAGTTGTTGTGGTTTTGAAGCAAGTTCAAATCCAACAGAATTCCACCTGTGTTTTGTGCCCCTGGCAAGTGTATCCTTGGTGTAATTTGTTGGATCAAAAGGTTGAAGCAATTTAATATAATCATTGGCTGTCCAGATTGTATAGGTAGCCTGCGTTCTCATGGTCAATGTATAGGCCAGATAAGTTGTGGCGTCTGTTAGTTTTAATTTTCTGGTGAAGTAATCAAAGTTCATCAGTTTGATTGTGTGGCTGGTAATCTTTGGATTCCTTGAGAAGAAAATTCTAGAGATGGCGGGATTGATTTTGAAATAATCTTTTCTTGGTACGAAGCCTACGTCAGCCGTGAATTGCCTTCCGACAGATTCCTGCTGATAACTAATCAGCCATTTTTTACTGCTGTATTGAATATTTCCGGCATGGATAAAATCGTCGCCGCTGGTATTTTTTGAAAATGATTTAAGAACCATGTACTTGCCTGTCCACAGGTTATTGGAAGAGGCAAGGTTGTATTCCAATCCAATATTTCTGTTGAATGGGTTGCTCAAATATGCAGGTGCTTTTTCATCTTTGTTCAATACCTGGTCTCTGTTGACAAATAGCAATCCAATGTTGGATCGTGCAAACACTTTTCTTTGAATAGCAAATGCAGTATAGTTCTGAACAGGCGTGAGGGTCGCTACATTGCGATCTGTTTGCATATTCATGAATCCCATCCTCCAATTCTTATTCAATTTTCCACTCAATCTGGCACCATATTGAATTGGAGCGTTCAGTCCAATTCTTCTGGAAAAAAATGGGCGCAGTGTGCCATATCCAAAGTTGTTGAACTGATCACCATTTTCAATGAAGAACTGTCTTCTTTCAGGAAAGAAAAGTTCAAATCTGTCCAGGTTGGTTACTTGGCGGTCCACTTCAACCTGAGAGAAGTCAGGGTGTATAGATAAGTCTAAATTCAATGAAGATGTTACGGCCACTTTTGCATCTAAACCAACTGTGTTTCTGAATTTTGTTGGTGTATTTGCCTGAAAGTTTTTGCTTCCTCCTGTCAATACATAGGGGATGAGTGAAATATTCTGACCTGCATGGGGTGGCGGTTGATCCCATACTAAAATGCCGGTGTAAGCAAGAGAAGCAGTGGGGAATTGTCGTGGAACTGGAGCCCAGCTTGATTTTTCAGCTTTTGAAATATCCAGTCTGCTGAACTGGATGCCCCAGGTATTGATACCGTTTTTGTACCTGATTGTTTTGAATGGAATAAAAGCTTCCCAAATCCATTTGTCATCGTAATATTTGGATGCTGAATTCCATTTATTGTCCCAATTCAAGTCTGCTTTTCCTCCATCGTACAGCAAACCATCCCATTGTGCACCTGCTGCATTGGATCCGAATGTAAATCCATTGGTCTGGTCATTGAACGGATCCATGAATAAAAGAAAATTATCGTTTTTCCCAAAGTTGAAATCACGTTTGAGCGATTCAACCATGAATTTTTGTCCTGGGTCGATGTAATTAATGGTGATGATATATATTCCCGAACTGTCGTATGACATTTTTACTTCTGTTCGCACAAAAGCCTTGCTCGTATCCATGGGCAATACCATGTTAAAATTCGTGGCAGTTTGGGCAGTTGACCATGCCGGGTCAATGACACCATCAATTTCAATCGGCGCAGATGTTTTCTTAATGAAATATTTGTACTCCTCGTTCTTTCTCTGAGCTACAACAATAGAACTGATGGCGATCGCCAAAAGAATAAAGGCAAATTTTTTTTTCAATCGTTCACTTGTGTTTGCGCTATGCTAC
>JBEAYH010000108.1:0-6921 GCA_041159435.1 Bacteroidota bacterium
CACCTATGATGAGTATCCATTGTTGAGAGAATTCAGGAACAATAGTATCCAACAATATGATTCAGTTCTCAACTGGCTGCAAACCAAAGCAAATTCCACAACCAAAAACTTTTACAAAACACTTGTCAAAACCGGACAACAATGCATCAACAGCCTTACAGCAGATTCACTCTACAACGCTGCTTTGGAAGATACCAAGTTTCTCCGCCTGAGAAAAAATGCATGGGCAAGGATCAAAGCTGTTGGACTCACAGATAAACAAGTCTTGTTGATCAGATACCGATTGCCTGTTAAGTATGGAAAGTTGGAATTCTTTGCAGCTACAACCGATTCAAAACCTTTTGCTTCAACAACAATACAACAAACAAAAGATGGATGGAACTTAATGGCTGTTCCCATGCAACAACTTTTAAAGGGACGTCAAGATATATATATCCATTTTCAGAGTCCATTGTTGAAAACAGATGACGATAACGGTCCCGTGTTTGATTGGTTCTGTTTCGCGCCTGCATTTCCAGGAGCAAATGACCCAGCTTATAGCAAATATTTCCAAACCTTTGTTTCATTGCTCAATCGTCCGGATGCTGAGTTAACTCCCATCATGATGGACAATCCACCAGATTTGAAACGAAATACCTATGTATTTGAAAGAGGCAATTGGCTGCTGAAAACAAAATTGGTTGAAGCAAATATCCCATCCATTTTCAATCCACAACAAAAAGAATACAGGAATCGACTTGATTTGGCCAGGTGGATGACAGATAAAAAAAATCCACTCACCGCCAGAACCATGGTCAATCGTTTGTGGGAACAATTGTTTGGACAGGGAATGGTTGAAACATTGGAAGATTTTGGTTCTCAGGGAGCATCTCCTACTCACAAACAATTGCTTGATTATCTCTCATATCAATTCATGCATGCAGATCAATGGAGCATCAAGCAGGCTTTGAAGAGAATGGTGATGTCTGCTACATACCGTCAATCATCTATCGTTGATAAAAAAATACTTGAAAAAGATCCACTCAATAAATATTATGCACGTGCCCCGAGGGTGAGATTGTCGGCAGAACAGATCCGAGATCAGGCATTGGTTATCTGTGGTGCCTTTAGCAATAAAATGTTTGGTCCAAGTGTCATGCCTTATCAACCGATTGGTATCTGGGCATCGCCATATGATGGAAGAACATGGGAACAGAGCAAGGGTGATGATTTATATCGAAGAGCAATTTATACTTATTGGAAAAGAACAGGACCCTATCCTACCCAAATCAATTTTGATGGAACTGCTAGAGAAGTTTGTGTAAGCAGACGCATTAGGACCAATACGCCATTACAGGCGCTGAATCTACTGAATGACAGCACCTATTGGGACTTGTCAGTAAAGTTTGCTCAAAAGGTAATGGACAAACATCCCAGCAATATTGATCAAGGCATCTTTCATGCATATGAAACCGCTATAGGCAATCATCCAGATGCCATAAAAATGAAATGGTTGAAAAATTTATATTGGACATCAATGCAGTCGATTCAAAAAGATCCGTCAAAAATCAAAGCATTGCTGACTGATTCATGTTTGCGCAGGACTGATGCACTTGCAGCAATGGCGATTACTGCAAATGCTATTCTAAACCTGGATGAAGTGATCACCAAAAATTAGATGCCTATGAAAAAATTACATATTCACCAGGAAGCAAATAAAGTGGAATTGGAGTTCCAGACACGTCGGCATTTTTTGCAGCAATGCAGAACTGGAATGGGCATGCTTGCATTGGGATCTTTGTTGGATGGATGTAATTATTTTGGAGGTGACAAAGAAAATATTGCAAGCCTGCTTGCAAATCCACTTTCAGCAAAAGCATCCCCCCTTCCCGGTAAAGCAAAATCTGTTATTTTCCTACATATGGCTGGTGCTCCTTCTCAACTGGAGATGTTCGATTACAAACCTGCCTTGCAAAAAATGGATGGAATGGATTGTCCAGATTCCTTCATTCAGGGAAAAAAATTTGCTTTTATAAGAGGTGTACCCAAGTTGCTTGGTCCACAGGCTACATTTAAACAACATGGAGAAAGTGGCATCTGGTTGTCCAATCATATGCCGTATTTCCCATCTGTTGTCGATGATGTTGCGATTTTGAAAGCAGTTTCAACGGATCAATTCAATCACGCTCCTGCACAATTGCTGATGCATTGTGGTACAGCGAGATTGGGAAGACCTAGTATGGGTTCGTGGGTAACCTATGGTCTCGGAACAGAGAATTCAAATTTACCTGGATTTGTTGTGCTGACTTCTGGGGGAAGAAATCCTGATGCAGGCAAGAGTGTTTGGGGAAGTGGATTTTTACCTTCAGTATATCAAGGTGTGCAATGCCGTTCGGAAGGAGATCCAGTATTGTTCTTGAAAGATCCCAATGGAATTGACAGAGACATGCGTAAAGCATCCATTGAAGCAATCAATAAAGTCAATGAATCTTCCTATCAGACCTTTCAGGATCCAGAAATTCTTTCGCGTATTTCACAATATGAGATGGCTTTTAACATGCAAATTGCTGTTCCCGATGTAATGAATATTTCAGATGAACCGGAGTATGTTCATCGCATGTATGGAACAAAACCGGGAAAAGAATCTTTTGCAAACAATGTTTTGCTTGCACGCAAACTGGTTGAGAAAGGTGTGCGTTTTGTTCAACTGTTTGATTGGGGCTGGGACAGTCATGGTACTGATCCGGGTACTGCACTTGATTTGGGTTTTATACAAAAATGCAGAGAAAATGATCAGGCGGTTACAGCTTTGCTGATGGACCTCAAGCAACGCGGACTCTTAGAGGAAACGTTGGTGGTTTGGGGAGGTGAGTTTGGAAGAACCCCCATGCAGGAAAACAGAGATGGAAAACAAAATGTATACAAGGGACGAGATCACCATTCAGATGCATTCTGTATGTGGATGGCCGGTGGAGGCATTCGAAAAGGATTTACATACGGTGAAACCGATGAGATTGGATACAATGCGATTGACGGGAAAGTCAGTGTCTTCGACATACAGGCAACCATATTAAAACAATTGGGATTTGAACATACCGCATTCACCTATCCATTTCAGGGAAGAAATTTCAGGCTGACCGATGTATTCGGAAAAGTAATTGATCCAGTCATCGCATAAACATGAAAACATTCATCGCTCATCTTCACCCCCTACTGGTTCATTTGCCTATTGGCATTTTGCTGATATACATTCTTTTGGAAATTCTTAGAAGAAATGATAAATACAAGATGATTGGTCCTGTGAACCAAATCCTTTTTTTCATCGGCATGACTGCTGCCTTGATCTCCATCATCACCGGACTCCTGCATGCAGAAGTATCCACCTATCCTGAAGAAGATATTTTTTGGCATAAGTGGACAGCCATTGGAACAACTACGTTGTTTGTTATTTATTTTCTTATCAAGAACCAGTTTTTTCAAAAAAAACTTTTTGTTTTTGGGTTCTATCTATTGTTGTTTTTTTCCATTGCTGCAACCGGCCACCTGGGTGGAATACTGACCCATGGTGAAGATTACCTGAGTTTTGAAGATGATCAACAGATGGAATTAAAACCACTTCAGATAACATCTATTCAGGAAGCAAAGGCATATGAGGATCTTGTTCAATACATATTTGATAAAAACTGCATATCATGTCACGGTGCTCAAAAACAAAAAGGGAAATTGAGATTGGATGGATATGAATACGTTATGGCTGGCGGGAAATCTGGTAAAATCATCCAGTCTGGCAATATCAATAAAAGCGAAATGATTCGCAGGATTTTGCTGGATGAATCAGATGATCAACACATGCCACCCAAGGGGAAGTTGCCATTAAAAGATTTTGAAATTCAAATCCTTCAATGGTGGGTTCAATCAGGAGCTGAAAACAAAAGAAGGCTGGGTGAAATGCCTGTCGATTCATCTAACATGAATGCCATCAAGCAATTTCATGCGTTCTTTTCAAAATCCCAAAAATCAGTTGCGATAGAACGTCCAGCTATCTCTGCTGTTGATCCAGTTGCTATCAACAAGCTTCAATCACTCGGATGCACGATTACTCCATTGTCAAGCAATGAAAATTATTACCGTGTGGCGACATACAATCTCAAGGATTCCATCAACAAATTATTAGATATCATGCAACCCTTGGCTTCAAATATTGTTGAGCTAAAATTATCTTTTACCAACATGAATGATACTTCTATGCCATTCATATCCCGATATGTCAATTTGGAAAAACTATGGCTGGATCATACTCAAATCAGTCAATCTGGACTCCATCACATAAAATCTTTGAAAAATTTACAATACTTGAATCTTTATAAGACCAACATGCAGCAAGTTGATATAACGGCAATCAATTTCCCCAACGCATTGCAAATTATATATCCTGCTCCGAAAGATACTGTTTTAGTTGCCAGAGATACAGCACTGATTTCTGCTGTCAAGCAATGATTCCTCTGAAACTTTTCAGCAGCTTGAGTTGATTTTTGGTCCTGGTAAGATTGTTGTCAGGATAACTGATATTGTAATAGACATCGTTGTTGAGATAGTCTGTAAAAAATCGAAGTGCTTGCATGTATATCATGAATTCACCTGCATAATTCAGGTGATGGATTTCATCTGTGCTCATTTGATCAGCCATTTTTTCTTTATATCCTTCAATGATTGCTTGATAAAAATCACTTCTAACTTCTACCAATTGCATGTCTTTTTCTTCCTCATTGGCCGGAGACAGATAGGTCCTAAACATATCTCCCAGATCACTGATGAAAAATCCAGGCATTACAGTATCTAAGTCAATGACGCAGACTCCCTTTTGATTGGAATTGAAAAGCACATTGCTGATCTTGGTATCGTGGTGTGTTACCCTGGATAAAAATGAACGCGCATTCAGTATTTTTTCATAGAAAGAAACGATGGTATAATCATCTTCGAGTGCTGCAATAATAGGTGCTGATGCCTTGATTCTTTCGGTATTTCCCAGTGTCAGTGATTCTCTGAATTGCTTCCACCTGAATACAAGATCATGGAATCCAACGATGGTCGTTTTTAAATTTTCAACAGGAAATCCATTAAAGGATGCTGTAAAATTTCCAAATTGTTTTGAAGCTTCGTATGCTTGTTCTGGAAAATTACAGACGTTGATGGAGTGTGTGTTTTCAACAAAAGGAATCAGTCGATAATATGCCCCATCCATCAGATAGTATTGCTGGCCATTTTTAGTTTGAAGAGGAGATGGCAGAATTGTATCAGAATTTGTTTTTTTCAACCAACTTGAGAGCGCATCAATGTTGTCTGCAATATTATCAGGCCATTTAAAAACAGTGTGATTGACTTCTTGTAAAATGAAGACCTTCTTCTCCCCTTTTTTCACTACATAAGTATGGTGAATCAGTCCAGATCCAAACGCCTCGATGGTATGATCTGAAGCAGGATTTATAAAAGCATCCAATACTTTGTACAGCGATTTCATTTAATAAAGCAATCGTACTTTGATGGCACCTTTAACTTTCTTCAACAATTCGACAGCGCTTTTTGACAATTTGGTATCAATATCGAGGACAACATATCCAATTTCATCATTGGTTTTGAGGTATTGTGCCAATACATTGATTTTGTGCTCAGATAGACTGCTGTTGATTTCAGAAAGCACACCAGGTATGTTGTTGTGGATATGAAGAATGCGATGGGTTTTTTCCTGTTGAGGAAGACTCAATTCAGGAATGGTATGTGACCCTGTAGTTGCACCAGTTTCTAAAAAGTTCAGCATTTTGGCACTCACGTCTTCGCCAATATTGTATTGAGCCTCTTCGGTTGATCCACCAATATGGGGCGTCAACAATACATTGGAGAGTCCCTGTAATGGGCTAACAAAAGCGTCCCCATTTTTTTCAGGTTCCAATGGAAATACGTCCACACCTGCACCTGAGAGGTGTCCTGTGAGCAATGCCTGTCTCAAAGCATCCAGATCAACCACTTCACCTCTGGCATAATTCAATAAGATAGAACCCTTTTTGAATTGCTTGAGCAGTGTTTTGTTGATCAGGTTTTTTGTTTGCCTGGTTTCAGGAACATGCAAGGTGACGATATCGGATTTCGATACCAGTTCCTTTAATGATTTTTTTGAAATGGCATTGCCAAGAGGAAGCTTGGTAGCAACATCGTAAAACAGCACTTTCATGCCCAATGCTTCGGCGAGGATGCTGACCTGTGAACCAATGTTTCCGTATCCAATGATGCCAAGGGTTTTTCCTCTTAGTTCAAAGCTGCCCTTTGCCTCTTTGTTCCATATACCTTCATGAGCAGACTTGTTCTTATCGATGATTCTTCTTATCAGCATGATGGATGCGCCAATGATGAGTTCTGCTACCGATCTAGTATTGCTGTAGGGAGCATTGAAAACAACAACGCCTCTTTTTCTGGCTTCAGCCAGATTCACCTGGTTGGTGCCAATGCAAAAACATCCAATGGCCTGTAATTTTTTGGCGTGTTGTAAAACCCGATCTGTGATCATGGTTTTGGACCTGATGCCGATCAAGTGAGCATCTTTGATTTCCTGAATGAGTTGTGATTCAGGCAGGGCACCAGAAAACTTTTTGATGTCAACATACCCTGCATCCTTGAAAATATTGATGGCAGCATCACTGATGTTTTCAAAAAAAACAATTTTGATCTTGTCTTTTGGATAACTGGTCGTTGTTGGATGACTCATTAGAAATTTCTGTAATTTTATGCGAATTTAACAACTTCTAACCCCTATTCCAATTAAAGACCTGTGATGTTGAAAATCAAAGTATTCCTTGGACTTTTCTTTGCATTTTCCAGCCTGTTTTACTTCGTTGAAAATTATTTACTGGGCAAAACCAACAGCACAAACCGAAATGCTATTGCTCGAAT
>JBEAYH010000119.1:0-3079 GCA_041159435.1 Bacteroidota bacterium
TAAAAGAGAATCCACCAGCCAAGCTGCACCAAGGGCTTGTTCGTTTTTTTGCACTTGCGGTGCACCGTTTTCAGCATTGGAGGGGATGATGATGTATCTTGTGTCAAGCATATTCAGGACATTCAAACTCAGTTTACCATCAAATTTTGTCTCAATTATATCTTGGTAGTTCCTCAGCTTGGCAGCATGATATCCTCCGATTGATCTGTGGAAATACGATGTTCTGGTCTCTGTAAAGGCATCGCTGTTGGCATTGTATACCCTGAAATGTTGATCCTTGTCATCCAGTATCATTCGATCAGCTTGCGTTGGAGTAAAATTCTTTGCAATCAGCTCGTCTTGATCAATATAAAGTTCTTTATTGAGGTACTTAGAGCCATTGTAGAGCAAGTCAAATGTATTCGCAATAATCAAAATTGAAATGAAGATTTTTGTATTGAGTATTTTTTTGATAAATAGGTAAATGACAGCCAGTATGCTGATGAGATAGAAAAACAGCGTAACAATGGAAGATCCAAATGTTGCTTTTCGCTGCTCTTTCAATGCTTCTAATACAATAGAAGACATGCTTTTACCACCTGATTGATTGTTGTCAAAAAAGTCCTTCAACTGCTTGTCAATAAAGGGTGAACTATAGTCGTTCAGGATATACATGAATACGCACAGTAGAAGTATGCCGCTGAATGCGTAAGATATTTTTTTCAGGGTCGAAGTACTGCCTGTCTCTTGATTCACAATTTTTTGTACGAAAAGTCCAGCAGACAACGGCACGAGCAATTGAATCATTACAAGCGACATACTGGGTGCCCTGAACTTGTTGTAATAAGGGACGGTGTTAAAAATAATTTCATTGATGGAAGGAAGATATTTTCCAAAGGCCAGCAATGCGCCAATCAACATGGCGATGCCAATCCATATTGCGTTTTTGTCTCGCAAAAAGAGAAGACCTAGGATTGACAAGAGGAATGCGATGATTCCCATGTAATTTGGACCCACAACACTTTCCAGTCCACCCCAATATGCGGGCAGTTGTGCAGCAAGTTGCTGTGCATTTTGTGAAGGGATGTTTTGGTCTTCGAGTGCAGCAACAAATTTCGAATCTTCTGGCAATGTAGATGAGCTGCTGGTTCCGTATGCATCCGGCATGAAAAGGGTTACTATCTCTGGAATTTTGATGCTCCACATAGATGCATAATCATAATCGAGTCCGGATGTTTTTGCCTTGACAATTTGATTGTTTTCTACACTGATATTTTTGCCTCCTCGCATGGTGTATTTGGAGTAATCCACCGAGTTCATCAAAATAGGGGCTGCATTACCGATGCTGATGGCAGCTGCAATGATACCAATCGACAATACTTTTAACAGATGAGAAAAATCCTTTTCTTTCAACCAGTTGAAAAGGTATGTCAAAGACATGATAGCACATATGATGAATAAATAGTACGTTATCTGAGGATGATTAGAAGTAATATGTTGCGTTAGATAAACGGTGAATACCACCAATCCAATCCAATAATTCTTGTCAAAGAGCAGCTTAAGTCCTGCCAATACACCCGGTGCATATGCAAGAGCTGCGATTTTAGTCATATGCCCCGCATTGATGATTTGCGGATTGTAGGACGCGTATGCATAGCTCAATGCGCTAAAAAGTGCGATATATGGACCAAGGCCGAATGAGAGTCCAAGGATATAAAAAGCAATTGCTGCAATGAAGAAGAGGTTGGCTGGTTCGGGAAGTCCAATTGATAAGAAGCTACCGAAATTGAGGAGGGGGGACTTCCATGTATATAAAATTTGAAAGTTTGGCATTCCGCTGAACATATGGGTATTCCAGAGGGGCAGATTGCCCTTTTGCTCCAGGTGATCAGTGCTGTTTTTAATCATTCCCTTCACCTGTACCATGTCGTGCTGTTCAAGCTTAAGTCCCTGAATGGCCGGCATGCAGAAAAGGATCGTCACCAGTAAAATGACACCCACTGAAACGAGGTGTGGAATGAATGATTTTAGGTTGAATTTCTTCATTTTGAACGCTTTGTTGGCTTTGACAAATGTACCGCGAAATGGCTCAAAACATGCATTTTTACACATGATTGAGAATACTAATATAACATTTATGTTATTTCATTAAATTGCATCATCCTTCCAATTCCTTTTGAAAAACCGATGGTTAAACCTTTAAAACTAAACTATGCGGTTTTCTAAGATTTTTATTGTTGTACTCTCAGCTGCCTTTTTGTTTTCTTGTTCGAAGGTTGAATTAGATCGAAAGGATTTGCTTCTTGATATCGATGCTGCGGCCAATGGTCCCAACCAGGGTGCAGATGGAGAATATGTGCCAAATGAAATGCTGGTGAAGTTCAAAAAAGGAACATCAGAGAATGCAAGGGCAAGGGTTGTTGGTTTACTCAATGCAAACATAAAAGAGCACATTCATACTGCCGCAATGAAACGTTTTGGTGATGATCAAGGAGTTTTATTGCTAAAAATCAATGAGAATGCACTCGGTGGTATTTCAAAAGCAAAAGCTTTTGGAGAGATAGAGTATGCTGAACCGAATTGGGTTTATTATCATGATGCAACTTCGAATGATCCAAGATTCACCAATGGGTCTTTGTGGGGTATGTATGGTGCATCAACTTCGCCTGCAAATCAATTTGGTTCAGGTGCAGCATCCGCCTGGGCGTTAGGAAAAACAGGAAGTTCAGAAGTATATATTGGCATCATTGATGAAGGTTACATGCACACACATGAAGATCTTGCTGACAATGTTGGAGTCAATCCTGGAGAAATTGCTGGTAATGGATTCGATGACGATGGTAATGGGTTTGTGGATGATGTTTATGGATGGGATTTTGATGGCAACAACAATACAGTATTCGATGGGGTGGGAGATGACCACGGAACGCATGTTGCTGGAACGATAGGTGGTGTAGGTGGAAACAGTAAAGGTGTTGCAGGCGTTGTATGGACTGTTAAAATGTTAAATGCAAAATTTCTTGGTAGTAGAGGTGGAACAACAGCAAATGCAATCAAAGCAGTGGATTACTTTACTGGATTAAAAAGTAAAGGTATAAAC
>JBEAYH010000169.1:0-11164 GCA_041159435.1 Bacteroidota bacterium
GTGGTTGCATGGTATGGTCCGGATACAACCATGAACGGCAAAAGCATCACACAAATCAATATCGATAAAGGAAGAAAGAAAAATTTCATCAATGAAGCGAATCTGATTTTAGACATGTTGGCCAAAGCCAATGCACAAATGATTTATCATACCATGAATGAAAAAGATCTGGTTTATTTCATGAAATATCCTTTCAACATGCCTGCAGCAGATGCAGGTATCAGTGATGGTACCGGTATGCCTCACCCGCGCGGATACGGCACCAATGCACGCGTGCTCGCAAGATATGTAAGAGAACAAAAAGTGATTGGGTTGGAAGAAGCAATACGAAGAATGACCTCTTTGCCTGCAACAAAATTCAATTTTAAAGACAGGGGCTTGATCATGGAAGGAAAATATGCCGACTTGCTGATTTTTGATGAGAATACCATACAGGACAAGTCTATCTATGAAAATCCGCATCAATACACGAATGGAATTGAATATGTTTTTGTGAATGGTAAACCAGTGATTGAAAACGGTAAGCACAATGGTACAAGATCTGGGATTGCATTGAGAAATATTCAATAAAAAGGGCCGTCTTTCGACGACCCAAGGTGTATCATATAGGTATTTGCGGATTACTTAACGAGTGTGATTGTATTTACTTTAACTCCCTGTCCTTTAACAGCTGTAGCAGAAGTTGATTGAGGTTGATATCCTGTTGCTTCAAATTTCAATGTGTAAGTTCCTTCTGCCAATCCACGGATTTTATAGTATCCATCCATTTTTGGAAGTGCTTTTGCAACTTCTGCACCACTTGCATCCAACACGGTTACTACCGCGAAAATATTTGCTGGGAGCACTTGTCCAAATACCGCTCCGAAATTTTCATCACAGAAAGGACGTGCTTTTGGGGTGAGGTAGTATTTACCATTTGATTCAACAATTGAACGAGCAACATCGATATCTATGATTACTTGTTGATCCTGTGGTGCAGCACGTTCATGATCATCAGGTCTACGTCCACGTTCAGGTCCACGTCCACGGCCACCTCTGTGTTCATCATGTAAGTTGATGTAGAGATAATTTTGCGTTTCGTTTTTCAGTTCCAAAGTATGTTTAACTCCATCTTTTGTTGTAACAGAATTGTTGGGACCCAGCGTAATTCTGACTTTTCTTACAGTTCCAACAATATTTCCTTCAGCAATTTTTGCATCAACACCATTGCGAAGTTTCATCACATCTATCACACCAGGGGTATAATTTAGATCAGTCCAATTACCAAATTCATCACTTCTTTTCATATGATCATCATCATGGCGGTCTCCATCTGCAAAATGATCCTCTCTGCGATGTTTACCTGTATCAACTTTTACTTCAACTTTTACAATGTCAATTTCAGCAGCAATATAATCTCCAGGAGCATCTGTTATCAAAACCCTGAATTGTCCTGCGCGATTTGAATCAGTCTTGGAGCAGGAGGTGAACCCAATGGCTAAAATGGCCAAGGCTGTGAAAGCAGATAAAAAAATGTTTCTTGTTTTCATGAGTATCATTTTAATTTTTATTCATAGGGTGATCAGTCTGAACAGATACATAGACTTGTTATAATCACTGCGGTTTAATGGCTTTGATGCTTAAACATTATTTTAACAGTTAACCCCTCTTCCCCCCTATCCACCTTTTGCAGTAAATTGCAGGTATATGTTGAATTACATGGATGGGCTGAATCCGCAGCAGCGGGAAGCCGTGATGCACAAGGATGGGCCGTTGATGATCATTGCCGGGGCTGGAAGTGGGAAAACCAAGGTGCTTACGACCAGAATTGCTCATTTGATGGCAAATGGGGTAGATCCATTCCGGATTTTGGCGCTGACTTTTACCAACAAGGCAGCAAGGGAGATGAAGGAGAGGATAGAGAAGATGTTGGGCAGCCAGGAATCCAATAATTTATACATTGGGACTTTTCACTCCGTGTTTGCCCGCATTCTGAGAGCCGAAGCTACTCGTATTGGGTATCCTTCAAGTTTTACAATCTATGATACAGATGATGCAAAAAGTGTGTTGAAGACCGTCATCAATGAATTGAACCTGGATGACAAGATGTATAAACCTGCAGTGGTTTATAACCGCATCTCTGCAGCAAAAAATGCTTTGATCACAGCAGAAGAGTATGCCAATGATTTTGGATTGCAGCAGGAAGACGCAAGAGCGAATCGTCCGGCGATCTCTCAGATCTATCTCGCCTATTCAAAAAGATGTTTCAAAAATGGGGCAATGGATTTTGATGATTTGTTGCTTCAGTTTTATTTGATATTGAAGCATCATCCAGAGGCATTGCACAAATACCAGCACAAGTTCAACTATATCATGATTGATGAGTACCAGGATACCAATCCTGCTCAATATGAAATCATCAAACTGTTGGGCGCTATGCATGAAAATGTTTGTGTGGTGGGGGATGATGCACAGTCTATTTATTCTTTCAGAGGTGCAACCATTGAAAATATTCTATTGTTCAAAAGAGATTATGATGATGTGAAAGTGGTGAAACTCGAACAGAATTACAGAAGTACCAAACAAATTCTGAATGTTGCCAATCAGGTCATCGCCAATAACAAGGGGCAGATTCCAAAGGAGCTGTGGACCGACAATGGTGAGGGAGAAAAAATCAGGCTGGTACGAACCATGACAGACAACGACGAAGGGAAATTTATCGCAGACAGCATTCAGGAACAAAAATTGCGCAATCATTATTTCAACAGGGACTTTGCAGTGCTGTACAGAACCAATGCACAAAGCCGTGCATTTGAGGAATCATTGCGCAGGATGAATATACCTTATACCATTTTTGGTGGCATCAGTTTCTATCAGCGCAAAGAAATCAAAGATTACATCGCCTATTTGCGCATCATTGTCAATACACGTGATGAAGAAGCACTCAAGCGTATCATCAATTATCCCGTGAGAGGCATTGGCAAAACAAGTTTGGATAAACTGATCTTGATTGCAAATGAAAAACAGATCACATTATGGGAGGTGCTCACAAAGGCTGCTGAATTTGGGTTCAAGGCTGGCACACTGGAAGCGATTGAAAACTTTGTATTGATGATCAGAAGCTTTGCCAGCATGCTTCAGAAAAGCAATGCATATGATGTGGCTTTTCATGTGGGCAAACAAACCGGATTGGTAAAAGAACTCTTCAATGATAAAAGCACCGAAGGTGTGCAACGATATGAAAACGTGCAGGAGTTGTTGAACTCTATCAAAGAATGGGTGGATGATAAACAGAATCGTGCACAGATTGATGAGGATGGGGTGTTGTTAGATGTAGATAAAGAGACAGTTGACCGTGAACCGTCAACTGACAACCGACAACCGACAACCGATAACCAACTTGAAGAACCAATTCCTGCGAGACCTTTGAGAGAAGATGTATTGCTGTCGGCTTATTTGCAACAAATTACTCTGTTGACAGATGCAGATGATAAAGATGAGCATGCAGATACAGTGAAGCTCATGACCATACATGCGGCAAAGGGATTGGAGTTTTCCTGTGTGTTTGCAGTGGGACTCGAAGAAATGTTGTTCCCCAATGCCATGAGCATCAATACCAGAGAAGAGTTGGAAGAAGAGCGCAGGTTGTTTTATGTAGTGATCACAAGAGCAAAGCAGAAGTTGTGGATCAGTTATGCGAATACGCGTTATAAGTTTGGACAAGTGGTGCAAAACGATCCAAGCAGGTTCATCAATGAACTTCCGGAAGATCATCTCGACAGATCATATGCAGGAGGTGGATTCAGAAACCAACCCAGTTCATCTGCAGCTGAACGCATGAGAGGATGGGGACAAACCAATACCATCCAGCAAAAATCTTTTTTCGATCAACCGAAAAAAACCAATGAGCGTCCTGGTTACATGCCTCCGCCCTCATCTGTTACAAAGCCTGTCGTTCATCAACCATCTGCTGGTTTCAAACCAAGTGATACATCAGATTTGAGAGAAGGGCAAAAAGTAGAGCACCAGAAATTTGGATTTGGACTTGTCTTGAAAATGGAAGGCGCTGCTCACAATCCCATCGCAACGATTAAATTTGATCTGAACGGTGAAAAGAAGATCATGTTGAATTATGCGAAGCTGAGGATTGTAGAGTAGCAAAAAAGGGACAAGGGACAGGGGACAAGGTCTTGGAGCGGTAAACATTTTAGAGATTATAAAAATTACTTTCAAAGATTTTATATGAAAAAGTTTTTACACTTATGTTGTTTTTTATTGATCGCTTCATCTATTTATGCCCAAGTGGTGTTGCCTGAAAGAGAGCAGTCGCGTGTGATTGATGAAATACTAGAAGAGCGTTTCAATACTGTATTGCCTTCCTTGATGGAAAGAACAGGTATTGACATGTGGGTCATCATCTCGAGAGAATACAATGAAGATCCGGTATTGAGAACCATGTTGCCATCAACCTGGTTGTCTGCAAGAAGAACTACGATGATTGTATTTTATCATGATGTCAAAAAGAAGTCAATTGACAAACTGGCCATTGCGCGCTACAATGTGGGCGAATCCATCAAGGCGTCATGGGACATGAATAGATTTCCTGATCAATGGGATGCATTGATGGATATCATTACTTCCAGGAATCCACAGAAAATCGGATTGAATATTTCCGATGATTATGGACATGCGGATGGATTGGATCATACACATTACGACATGTTCATGAAAAAACTTCCACCAACATTCAAATCGAAAGTGGTCAGTGCAGAGCCATTGGCAGTAGGTTGGATGGAAACGAGAACGGGGAAAGAAATGCAGATCTATCCAAAATTGGTTTCGATCACACATGATATCATCGCTGAAGGATTTTCCAATAAGGTAGTAACACCAGGGGTAACAACTACAGATGATTTGGTGTGGTGGTTCAGACAAAAACTTACTTCACTTGGACTCATCACATGGTTTCATCCCTCTGTTGCCATTCAGAGAAGTGATTCAACCAGCTTTGAACATTTGAGAAGTTTTTCCAATCGTCCAAAAGATGATGTAGTTCAACCAGGAGATTTGTTGCATGTTGATTTTGGGATTACATACCTGCGATTGAATACAGATTGTCAGCAGCATGCATATGTATTAAAGCCCGGCGAGGAGGATGCTCCTGCATCTATCAAAAAAGCATTTCAAAACAGCAACCGATTGCAGGATATTCTTACATCCCATTTCAAAACCGGCAGAACTGGGAATGAAATCTTGCTCGCTTCACTCAAACAGGCCAGGTCGGAAGGCATAACTCCCAGCATTTATACCCATCCACTGGGTTTCAATGGGCATGCGGCGGGTCCAACGATTGGCATGTGGGACATGCAGCAGGGAGTTCCCGGAAGCGGCGATTATAAATTGTATCCCAAAACCGCCTACTCTATTGAGTTGAATTCCTCCACTTTTATCCCGGAATGGAAGAAGGATATCAGGATCATGCTTGAAGAGGACGGGTATTTTGACGGTTCAAGCTTCCGCTACATCGGCGGGAGGCAGGAAAAGCTTCACATTATCAAATATTAGAGTACTATAAAAAAAATACTACTATGTATTGCATAGTATTATAATTCTTCCTATCTTTGTCCTGTTGATCGATCATTTTCGGTCAGAAAACAGGATATGAACATTGAAAATACACAGAGTCAGATGAAGAAGGGGGTGCTGGAATTCTGCATCCTGTCGATCATCCGCAGAGGGGAAGCCTATCCATCAGACATCATCGAGGAGATGAAAAAGGCTGATTTACATATTTTGGAAGGAACCCTTTATCCATTGTTAACAAGACTGAAGAATGCTGATTTACTCAGCTATCGTTGGGTTGAGAGCCAGAGCGGTCCTCCCAGAAAATATTTTTCTCTGACTGACAAGGGTTTGTCTTTTTATGCAGAACTCGAAGCAACTTGGAGGGGCATGTCATCTGCAGTGGAGAGGGTGATAAATGCAGAGGGACAGGGCACAAGGGACGAGGGACAAGAAAATACAGAGGGACGAGAGAAAAGGGAGGAGGGAGAACAGCCGTTCACTGTTGACAGTTAACTGTTAACCGTCAACTGTCAACCGTCAACAATTACAACAACTACAACCACTACAACTCATATAAAATGAAAAAAGTCATCAACATCAATTTTCAAGGCAGGGTAATTCCCATTGAAGAACCAGCATATGAAAATCTGAAAAAATATGTCGAAAGTCTGCGTGCATATTTTTCCAATGAAGAAGGCAAGGATGAAATCGTAAATGATATTGAGAACAGAATTGCAGAACTCTTTAATGAAAAAATGAAAGCAGGTGCTTCATTTATTACAGAAGAACATGTAGAGGCTGTTATTTCAAGCATGGGAAGACCAGAGCAGTTTGATGAAATTTCAATGAACGATGAATCAGCTTCATCTCAAAATAAACAATATCAACGTTCAGAACATCCCAGAGGAAATCTCTTCCGCAATGCAAGTGATAAATTGATTGGAGGTGTATGCAGTGGCATGGGGTCTTATTTCAGGGTTGATACTACCATCATCAGGGTATTATTTGTATTGCTCGCATTTGGATCATTTGGATTTATGTTTTTCCTGTATATCATCTTGTGGGCCATTCTTCCATCTAAATATATTACTGAAGCAGTTGTAAGAAGAAAATTATACAGAGATGCAGATCATAAAGTGATTGCCGGTGTATTGAGTGGGATTGCACAGTATTTTGATATTCAGGTATGGATACCAAGATTGATATTTCTGATTCCTGTGCTGCTGAGTGTGTTTAAAGAAACTTTCCCATTTGGTTTCCCCATATTTTATGGATTTTCAGGCTCTCTCCTCCTGACTTATATTATTCTCTGGGCAGTGATTCCAAAGGCAGTCACAGCAACAGAAATAATGGAGATGAAGGGTGAGAAAATTGATCTTGAATCCATCAAACACAAAATTCAGGATGAATTGCAGGGAGTAAAAAAACATATTGATGAAAACAAGGATCAATGGGCGTCTAACATTAAAACCAAATCAACTGCATTTGCAGAAGAGGTAAAAGAGACAGCTAAACCTGCAGGAAGAGGATTTTTCAGGTTCATCTCAGCGATTTTTAAAGTCTTTGTATTTTTTATACTGGGCATCATTGCATTGACCCTTTTTGCTCTTGGATCAGCAATTGTGATTTCAGGGGTATCAATCATGCCACTAAAAAACTTTTTCCCCAATACCGGCATGATTCAATTGTATGGATGGGGTTCCATCCTGCTTTTCTTCTTGCTGCCAATCGTAGCATTGCTGGTTTATTTTTTTAGAAAACTGGCTGGCATCAAATCTACATCATCATGGTTGGGTTGGACTTGGGGAGCACTTTGGACACTCGGATGGATTTCAATTACCTTGCTTTTTGTTACCATTTCAAAAGAATTCAAGCGAACAGGCCAAGTCAAGCAAACTGTGCAATTGCAGCAGCCCAGCACAGGCAATCTTCAACTCATGTTTACAGATCCCGAAGGAAAATTTTATCCGATGGATTGGTTTGATCTATCAAATGAAACTGATGAAGAAATGGCTGTCATCAATGGCCTGAGGTTGTCAAGGAAAGAGGATAGTATACTGATGAACAATATGCGTATTCGATTGCAGAAAAGCAAAGACGATAGTTTCCATGTTTCAATTGTTAAACGTGCACGTGCATCCAATGCTGCCGATGCAGAGATGTATGCGGAGCAAATCAATTTCAAAGTAGAGCAAACAGATAGCATACTCAATATTCCCTATGGATTTATCATTGATAACAAATCAAAATTTAGAAATCAGCAGTTGATCGTTGTTGTAGAAGTCCCGGTTGGAAAAGAAGTTTACGTTGACAGAAGAGCAAACAGCCTCAATTGGTTCAATATCCGTGGAGGGAATGGACTGACGTTCAATATGGAGGATGATTATGACAATGAATCATGGAGACCCGGGGTTTGGTATAAAATGACAGCATCGGGTATTGAAAGAATGGGTGATTTATCTGACCCCGATGCTCCTGGTCAGCCCCCATTGCCCGATTCGCCGATTGATCCTGAGGAAAAAATTGAGCGCCTGAGGGAAGAAATCCGTGAAAAGGAAAAAGAGCTCAAATCAGCTGCTATCAAATTCAATAAAAAAGATACCACCATTGAAATGGTGTCGGGAGCGAATGGATCGAACAACAAAATTTCATCTGTTGCATCTGCTCCCGAGCAGACAGCGTCAAAAGGCAACTTTCAAATTTTATTCAGGGCATTGAACCTCTTGAAATTGGCGCGATGATTTGATTTATCTTCGCGGCATGAAACCAACTCCATTTACCTCACTGCATCTTGCATTGGGCGCGAAGATGGCACCCTTTGCAGGTTACAACATGCCCATCTCATACTCAGGCATCAATGATGAACACCATGCTGTTAGAAACAATGTAGGAGTTTTTGATGTAAGCCATATGGGTGAATTCATTTTGAAAGGAGAACATGCGTTGGATTTGATTCAGCGCGTTGGCACCAATGATGCATCTGTTTTGGAAAATGGACAGGCGCAGTATAGCTGCATGACCAATGAGAATGCTGGTATTGTAGATGACATGCTTGTTTACTGTGTTGAAAAAAACAAGGTATACATGTTGGTGGTGAATGCATCCAACATAGAAAAAGATTGGGAATGGATCCAGCAGTTCAACAAAGGGAATGTCGAGATGCACAATATCTCTGAGAAAACCTGTTTGCTGGCAGTGCAAGGTCCCAATGCATGCAACATTTTGCAGTCACTCACTGAGATGGATTTGATCAATCTCAAGTATTACACTTTTGTAAAAGGAAAATTTGCTGGGGTTGACAATGTATTGGTCAGTGCAACAGGCTATACCGGTGCAGGTGGTGTTGAAATTTATTTTGAAAACAAGGACAACGATGCTGTCAATATTTGGAATGCGATTTTTGAAGCAGGGAAAGAGGCAGGCATCAAACCTGTAGGTCTGGGTGCAAGAGATACATTGAGATTGGAAAAAGGATTTTGTTTGTATGGGAATGATATAGATGATTATACCACACCCCTGGAAGCAGGATTGGGGTGGATTACAAAATTGAATAAGTCATTTACTTCATCGGCATTTCTTGAAAAACAAAAGGCATCCGGGGTTGAAAAGAAATTGGTTGGATTTGAAATGATTGACAGAGGCATTCCGCGTCATGATTATTTCATCCGCGATGAGGAAGGAAATATGATTGGTAAAGTAACCTCTGGAACACAATCACCTACACTGAACAAAGGCATTGGCATGGGATATGTGCTCAGTGATCATGCAAAGCCAGGATCAACCATTTTGATAGATATACGCGACAAGCAATTGAAGGCAGTCGTTGTAAAATTTCCATTTGTTAAATAGACAGCATCGTGGCATCCCGCAATCTATATACCTGTCTTTCACCTGCACTGCTCAATCTCTATGATATCAGCAATTCTGTAGTTGTCATCATCGATGTACTAAGGGCAACATCTACCATTGCTACTGCTTTGCACAATGGAGCAGCTTCTGTTGTTCCTGTGTCAACTGTTCCTCAATGCATTGAATTGGGAGAGGCGTTGGGAGGAATCACAGCTGGAGAAAGAGATGGAAAAGTTGCTGAGGGACTCAAATACGGCAACTCACCCTTTGAGTATCCAACATCATTTATTGAAAACAAAATTTTGGTACTGACTACAACCAATGGTACCAAGCTCTTGCACATGGCACTCGACAGGGGTGCACCGGAAATCATCACTGGTTCTTTCCCCAATCTTTCAGCAGTATGTGAACACCTGATTGCATCTGATAAAGATGTTTTGCTTGGATGCGCTGCATGGAAAGACCGTGTCAATTTGGAAGACACGCTCTTTGCAGGTGCAGTCATCCATCGAATCAAATCACATTTCAACATACTATGTGATTCATGCGGTATTGCAGAAAGCATGTATTTGGAAGCAGGGCAGGATCGCTTTTCTTTCATGAAAGCAAAAAATGCTACCCACTACCACCGTCTCATGAAATACGGACTCGAAAAAGATATCCGCTATTGTCTCACAGAAGACGGCGCCAACGTATTGCCTATTTTCAAAGGTGATCGATTGGTAATCTCCTAATTCGTAAATTGTAAAAAAATTTTCATGAGCAATGCTTCTTTGAGAAGCCAGGGCTGGTTTGGCCGTACTGGTAAAGATGGTTTTATATATCGTGCATGGATGAAAAACCAGGGAATTCCCGATGAAGAGTTTCGTGGCAAACCTGTAATAGGTATTTGCAATACTTGGAGTGAACTCACTCCCTGCAATGCACATTTTCGTGAACTGGCCGAGTCAGTCAAAAAAGGTGTGATCGCTGCAGGTGGCTTCCCACTTGAATTCCCTGTGATGTCGCTGGGGGAAACGCTGATCAAACCAACAGCCATGCTTTACAGAAATCTGGCCAGCATGGATGTGGAAGAATCCATCCGCGCGAATCCAATGGATGGCGTTGTACTCTTGTGTGGTTGTGATAAAACAACTCCATCGCTTGTGATGGGCGCATGCAGTGTAAACATCCCAACCATCGTTGTATCAGGCGGACCCATGTTGACAGGAAGATACGAGGGCAAAAATATTGGCACTTCAGATATTTGGCGCTTTGCAGATGCAGTGAGAAGTGGTGACATGTCGCAAGAACAACTTACGGTTGCAGAAGCATGTATGTGCAGGAGCCAGGGACATTGTGCAGTGATGGGAACTGCATCGACCATGGCATGTATGGTAGAATCACTCGGACTCACACTTCCCTCCAATGCTGCCATACCAGCTGCAGACAGTAGAAGGAAAGTATTGGCACAATATTCAGGCAGCAGAATTGTGGAGATGGTAAAAGAAGATCTGAAGCTTTCCGATATTTTGACAAAAGAAGCTTTTCAAAATGCCATTCGAATCAATGCAGCTATTGGCGGTTCAACCAATTTTGTTATTCACCTGATTGCCATCGCAAGAAGAATTGGTATTGAGTTGACACTAGAGGATTTGCATGTGAACTCTGCAGATATTCCATTGCTTGCAAATCTTCAACCTTCGGGAGAATATTTCATGGAAGATTTTTATTATGCAGGCGGACTGCCTGTTGTAATGAATGCTATGCATGATCGGTTGCATGCAGACTG
>JBEAYH010000172.1:0-17298 GCA_041159435.1 Bacteroidota bacterium
TTGTCCAACGATTACATTGATCCCATTTTCTTTCTGGTTCAATGCCTGACCTGGGCCTTGAACGCCATAGCCAATGACTGCTACTACTTCATTTTTCAGAGTTTCCTGGGCTTTTGATAGCGGAAATTCTTCACGTGTTACCACATTCTCTTCTACACCGCCGAAATTTAATTTTGCCATAATTGCTGTTTTGATTTTAAAGTTTAAAAAGTTATCTGTCCATTTCTGCCGCTTTTTCGGCAGTAATTTCTTCTCTTATAATATGTTTGGTAGGTGCTGTTTCTTCAAATTCCTTTAGCTTCTCGTGGAAGCCCTTGCTGTCTTTAATAATGGCTACTCTTGCACTTCTCACAAATTCGATCAATCCAAATGGCGCCAATACATTGATCAGTGTATCCGTTTCTTCTCTTTGTCCGGTAGTTTCAAAAATGGTATAATCTTTTCTGATGACAACTGCTCTGGCTCCATAAGCTCTCAACAGGCGTTCAACTTTTGCTTTCTCTGCAATCGTGTCGGTCGGCACCTTGTACAATGCCATTTCCTGCCAAATGATTTCATCATTTGTATTGAAATACGCCTTCAGTACATCTACCTGCTTTTCAATTTGTCTTACCAATTTCCTTACTACATCTTCGGTTACATTGATGACAATTGTAAACCGGTGGATGCCTTCTACTTCTGATGGAGAAGTATTCAGGCTTTCAATATTTATTTTTCTTCTTGAAAATATGATGGCAATTCTTGTCAACAACCCCACTTGGTTTTCTGTGTATATGGTTATGGTATATTCCTGTTTCATATGAATTATTTTAAGCGGATTTCACTTACGCCGCATCCCTGTGGAACCATTGGGAAAACATTGTTTTCTTTTCCAACGAATACTTCAAGCAGGTAGGGGCCTTTGTGATCCAGCATTTTTTTAAGCGCATCTTTCAATTCATTTCGTTGCTTAATAGAGTTGCCCTCAATGCCATAACCTTTTGCAACGGTCACATAATCTGGACTTGCAATATCTACAAACGAGTATCTTTTTTCATGAAACAATTGTTGCCATTGCCTTACCATTCCAAGGAACTGATTGTTGAGGATAAGAATTTTTACATCCACTTTGCTTTGCATGATGGTTCCTAATTCCTGAATAGTCATCTGAATGCCACCATCTCCAATGATCGCAACCACTGTCCTGTCTTTCGCACCATATTTAGCACCAATCGCTGCAGGCAATGCAAATCCCATGGTTCCCAATCCGCCTGATGTAACATTGCTTTTGCTTTGATTGAACTGAGCATATCTGCATGCAACCATCTGATGTTGTCCCACATCCGTAACAATGATGGCATCTCCTTTTGTGAGATGATTCAATTGATCAATGACTTCACCCATTGTCATGATTTCAGAGGTAGGATGTAATTCGTTTTCAATTACCACCTCAACTTCTTTCGCTGTGCAATCTTTGAATTTTTTTAACCATTCCTCATGTTGATTTTGTTTAATTAAACTGGTCAACAGGGGAAGGGTCTCTTTGCAGTCGCCCCAAACAGGAATATCCGCTTTCACGTTTTTATCTACTTCCGAAGGATCAATATCCAAATGAATAACCTTGGCCTGTTTTGCATATCTGTCTAGCCTTCCTGTAACCCGGTCATCAAATCGCATGCCCACTGCAATCAGCACATCACACTCATTTGTCAAAACATTAGGACCATAATTTCCATGCATGCCCAGCATCCCCACGTTCAACGGATGATCTGTCGGTAATGCACTCAAACCAAGGATGGTCCATGCAGCAGGCAATCCTGCTTTTTCAATAAATGCTTTGAATTCATTTTCCGCTTTTCCTAAAATCACGCCTTGTCCAAATAGCACCAATGGTTTTTCGGCTTTATTGATCATTGCTGCAGCAGCTTCCACATATTCTTTTCGCACGATTGGTTTTGGTCGGTAGCTTCTGATGTGGTTGCACTTGGTATATCCGGTATAATTAAATTTTTGTAGCTGTGCGTTTTTGGTAATATCAATCAAAACTGGTCCAGGTCTGCCGCTTTTGGCAATGTAAAATGCTTTTGCCATGACTTCAGGTATTTCATTCGCATCTGTAATCTGGTAATTCCACTTTGTAACAGGTGTAGTGATGTTGATTACATCGGTTTCTTGAAAAGCATCAGTCCCGAGTAAATGTGCAAATACTTGTCCGGTGATACAAACCAATGGAGTAGAGTCAATCATTGCATCTGCCAAACCTGTGACCAGGTTGGTTGCACCTGGACCACTTGTTGCAAACACCACACCAGTTTTTCCAGATGTTCTTGCAAATCCTTGTCCAGCATGAATTCCACCTTGTTCATGTCTTACCAAAATATGATCAAGTTGATCCATGTAATCATACAATGCATCGTAAATGGGCATGATGGCGCCACCTGGATATCCAAAAATTGTTTCAACCCCCTCAGCAATACAAGCCTTTAATACAGCTTCAGCACCTGATAGTTCCTCCGTTTGAACAACATTTGGATTTTTTTTGCTGTCAATTTTTGATTCTTTTACACCAGTTGTATTCATACTAGCAAATTATTTATTCAGTTTTTACTTTCTTGGAGTGCATCTGTTACGCAACCTTGGGCTGCTGTTGTAGTTCGTTGAGCAAACTTGAAAAGCAATCCTTTTTTCGCATTCAGAGCTGGTTTTTTCCATGCGGCTCTTCGTTGTGCAATTTCTTCCTCATTGACTTTTAGTGTAATGGTTCTTTGGTTTACATCCAATTCAATTACATCATCATCCTTTACCATTGCAATCAAGCCTCCATCATAAGCTTCGGGTGTGATATGACCCACCACAAATCCATGTGTTCCGCCACTGAAACGTCCATCTGTTATCAAGGCAACAGATTTTCCCAATCCCGCACCTATGATTGCAGATGTTGGCTTTAGCATTTCAGGCATACCCGGACCGCCACGTGGGCCAACATATCTGATTACTACAACATCTCCAGCCTTCACTCTGCCGTTTTGAATACCAGCAATCAATTCTTGTTCTCCATCAAAGACACGAGCAGGTCCTTCAAAAAATTCTCCTTCTTTACCACTGATTTTTGCAACACTTCCTTTCTCTGCTAGGTTCCCGTATAAAATTTGCAAGTGGCCAGTTGTCTTAATTGGATTTTGTAATGGCTGAATCACTTTCTGATTTTCAAATTCAAGGTCAGGCACATCAGCTAAATTTTCTGCCACGGTTTTACCTGTTACGGTTAAACAATCACCATGGATGAATCCATGTTTAAGTAAATATTTCATCACAGCTGGTATGCCGCCTATTTTATGCACATCTTCCATCAAATATTTTCCGCTTGGCTTCAAGTCAGCTATTACCGGCACCTTGTCGCTGATCCGCTGAATATCATCCTGTGTCCATGGAATATCGATGCTCCATGCCATAGCAATCAAATGCAATACAGCATTGGTTGAGCCGCCCAAGGTCATGATCAGCGTTACTGCATTTTCAAATGCTTTGAAAGTCATGATGTCAGAAGGCTTGATATCTTTTTCAAGTAAAATCTTAATAGCTTCCCCGGCGCGTTTGCATTCTTGTTTTTTATCATCACTCAAAGCCGGATTGGAAGATGAATATGGTAAGCTCATACCCAGTGCTTCGATTGCACTAGCCATCGTATTGGCGGTATACATTCCACCACATGCACCAGGTCCTGGGCAAGCGTTCATGATGATGCCTTTGAAATCTGCTTCATCCAAATTCCCTGCTATTTTTTTGCCCAGCGCTTCAAAAGCTGAAACAATGTTGAGCTCTTCTCCTTTATAATGTCCTGGTGCGATGGTGCCGCCGTAGACCATGATCGATGGTCTATTTAAACGTCCCATTGCAATGATGGAACCAGGCATATTTTTATCACAACCAGGTACTGCAATAATGCCATCATAATAATGTGCGCCACAAACTGCTTCAATGCTATCTGCAATTAAATCGCGGCTCACCAGTGAATACCTCATTCCATCTGTACCATTGCTTATTCCGTCGCTTACTCCAATGGTGTTGAATATCAATCCCACCATGTCATTTGCCCACACACTTTCTTTTACAATTTTTGCAAGGTCATTTAAATGCATGTTGCAGGTATTCCCATCATAACCCATACTGCAAACACCAACCTGTGGTTTTTTCAAATCATCATCTGTTAGGCCGATGCCATACAGCATTGCTTGTGCAGCGGGCTGAGTTGGATCGAGGGTGATGGTTTTGCTGTATTTGTTCAATTCTGCCATGAATGAATGTTTTATATGATGGTTGATTTTCTCAATTGAATATTTGCCTTGTGAATTGCATCCTCTACACGGTTGGTGATGAAGTCGCATACGAGTTCACCAATGGTGGATGTGAAATAAAAATTTATCGGATCAATGTCTTTGGTAACAAATGCATTGGAGATGGTCCAATCAATTGCGTTGCGAATTTCAAGAGCTTCCTGATACAAACCGAAATGGTCCATCATCATTGCAGCCGATAATATGGCAGCACATGGATTGGCAATGTCTTTTCCAGCAGCCTGGGGATATGAACCATGAATGGGTTCAAATACCGCTGTACCCGTGCCAATGGAGGCAGAGGGGAGGAGTCCGAGTGAACCTGCCAGCACACTGGCCTCATCGCTCAGGATGTCGCCGAACATATTTTCTGTGAGTATTACATCAAATTGCGAAGGATTGATGATAAGCTGCATGGCAGCATTGTCAACAAACATTTGAAAATACTCTACGTCTGGATATTGCTTGGCAATTTCGTTGACTGTCTTTCTCCAGAGTCTGGATGTTTCCATCACGTTTGCTTTGTCTACCAGCGTCAGCTTTCTTTTTCTCTCATGTGCACGTTTGAATGCGAGGTGTGCAATGCGGATAATTTCATCAACATGGTATATGCATGTATCTGTAGATGTTTTTCCATCAGCAGATGTTTCTTTTTGGCCGAAATAAATTCCACCAGTCAGTTCCCTGAAAATTTCTATGTCGACGTGCTCCAGCAGATTTGACTTGACAGGAGATAGATGATGAAGTACACTATAAGTGGTAACTGGCCGTATATTGGCAAACAATCCAAGCTCTTTTCTCATTTTGAGCAAACCCTGTTCTGGTCTCACTTTTGCATTGGGGTCCTGGTCGTATTTTGGGTGACCTACCGCTCCAAACAATACTGCATCACTTGATTTGCAAAGATCCAATGTTGCTTGTGGAAGTGGGTCTCCAGTTTTGTCGATCGCGTCTGCCCCAACAAGTGCAAAATGAAAGGAAAAATCGTGCTGGTATTTCTTGGCGATGGTGTCAATCACGCGCACGGCTTGGTTGATTACATCTGGACCGATGCCATCACCCGGAAGAACTGCTATTTGTTTTTTGATTCCCATTTATACTGTTGCTACATATTGTTTGGCTAATATTTTCAATTCCTCATCTCCAACCTCTTTGAGTTGATCTGCCAATTGTAGAAAATTCTCATATAAAACATCTACATCGTTTCTGTCAAAATGGTGACCAAGATTTTTCAGTCTGTATGCGAGTGCAGATCTTCCGCTTCTTGCAGTAAGGACAATCTTTGAAGTCAAGGCACCCACTTCCTCGGGACGAATGATTTCATACGTTTGTGCATCCTTCAAAAATCCGTCCTGGTGTATTCCAGATGAATGTGAAAATGCATTTGCTCCCACAATTGCCTTGTTCGGCTGCACAGGCATGCGCATGGTTTCAGAAACGAGTTGGCTGATGGGATTCAATTTGGTTGCATCGATGTCTGTATATATGCCAAGGTAGGCATGTTGTTTCAACACCATCACCACTTCTTCCAAAGAAGTGTTTCCTGCTCTTTCTCCCAGTCCATTGATGGTGCACTCAATCTGACGGGCACCGTTCATGGCTCCTGAGATGGAATTAGCAGTAGCAAGTCCAAGGTCGTTGTGGCAATGACAAGACAATACGGCTTTGTCAACATTCTTTACATTCTCCATCAAAAATTTGATTTTTTCACCATACTGATGGGGGAGACAGTAGCCAGTCGTGTCTGGAATGTTTACGGTGGTAGCACCTGCTGCGATGACCGCTTCTACTACTTTTGCGAGGTATTCATTTTCGGTTCTGCCTGCATCCTCTGCATAGAATTCAATGTCATCTGTGTATTTTCTTGCCCATTTTACAGCTTGTACAGCACGTTCAAGAATTTCCTCTCTGTTGCTGTTGAATTTACTTTTGATATGGGAATCAGATGTGCCAATGCCAGTATGTATTCTGCCTCTTTTCGCATGTTTGAGTGCTTCTCCTGCCGCCTCGATGTCTTTTTGAACAGCACGACTCAGTCCGCATACGGTCGACTTTTGAATGATTTTAGAAATTTCTGAAACGGATTCGAAATCACCCGGACTCGAAATGGGGAATCCTGCTTCGATGATGTCTACTCCCAAATCTTCCAATGCCAGGGCCAATTCAATTTTTTCTTTAGTATTCAGTTTGCATCCAGGCACTTGTTCACCATCTCTCAGTGTAGTGTCAAATATGAAAATTTTTTCTTCTGTCATGTCAACGGGTTTCCAATTAGATTAAATGCTACAAATTGATGTCTACGAATTTAACTTCCGCAAAACGATTAAATAACCCAAAATGGTTTGTAATTTACGCTTTGTAAAGTCCCGATTTCATTCCAAAATCCTTGATTGACAAGGATTTTATTGAAAGATAAATACGATGCCCAACCGCCTAGCAGATGAATTGTTTCACCTCATCAAAACCCTCGAAAAAGGTGAAAAAAGAAATTTTAAACTCTATGTCAGCAGAAATATATCTTCTGATGAGCTTAAAATTATTACCCTTTTTGATGCCATCGATAAATTGGATCAGTACGACGAGGAAGTGATTCTTAAAAAAAATCCATCAATCCAAAAACAGCAGTTATCCAATCTGAAGTCACATTTGTACAAACAAATTTTATCAAGTTTGAGGTTGATTCGAAACGATCAATCAATAGACATGCAGTTGCATGAAATGTTGGATCATGCAAGGATTTTATACAACAAGGGGCTCTATCACCAGAGTTTGAAAACATTGCAGAAAATCAAAGAATTGGCCGGGCAATACCATCAAATGACTTTCTGGATGCAGGCGTTGTTTTTTGAAAAGAAAATAGAATCATTGCACATCACCAGAAGTTTTGACGATCGTGCAGAATTGTTGTCGAAAGAGATGGATGACCTGAGCGGTCGTCTTTCAATGGTGGGCAAACTCAGCAACCTGGCACTTCAATTGTATGGATGGTACATCAAAAATGGTCATGTGCGTGATGAAAAAGATATTGCTTCCATCAAATCATTTTACCAGGAAAACATGCCCGATGGCGCAACTGATTGCGATGGTTTCTATGAAAAACTCTACTTGAATCAAAGTCAGGCCTGGTACTGGTTTATACTGCAGGATATGCTTGCGTATTACAAGCATTGTTCAAGGTGGGTGGACCTGTTTGATAAGGAGCCCCAGATGATCAAAGTTGAGCCACAACAATATATCAAGGGCATGCACAATTTGTTGAATGCGCATTTCATGTTGAGGAATGATAAGAAGTTTACAACTGATCTGGATAAATTTGAAAATTTTTGCAATTCAAAGGAAGGAGAAACAAGCATCAACAACAAGGTGCAGGGATTTGTATATCTCTATCTGGCAAAAATCAATCAACAAATTCTACAGGGAAATTTTTCAGAAGGACTTAAACTGGTTCCGCTGATTGAAGAAAATATTGCAGCATATGAAGTGCAATTGGATAAACACAGAACACTGGTATTCTACTATAAAATTGC
Source organism: Bacteroidota bacterium (assembly GCA_041159435.1). Taxonomy (GTDB): domain Bacteria; phylum Bacteroidota; class Bacteroidia; order Chitinophagales; family Chitinophagaceae; genus Pollutibacter. The sequence goes on from JBEAYH010000172.1 coordinate 7,841, forward strand.
CTGTCTTTATTTTGGAGTGGGTGACTTTGAAAAATCCGTTGAATACCTGAACAAAATTATACATTGGAAGGCGGATCTTAGATCGGACTTGCAATGCTATGCGCGCTTGCTGCATTTAATCTCCCATTATGAACTCGGGAACGACATGCTCATTGAAAGCCAGGTTAAGTCCGTCTATCGCTTCATGTCGAACATGAAAAACCTGGGTTCTGTGGAAACCCGGATTTTCACATTCATGCGCAAGGTGTTCTCGCTTTCAAAACAAGAGCTCATCACACATCTTCAAATCTTGTTTGATGAACTTAAACCATTGGAAAACAACCCATTGGAGGCGAGATCTTTTCTGTATCTCGATATTTTATCTTGGCTGGAAAGTAAGTTGAAAGACGTGCCGGTGCAGGATGTGATTGCAGAAAAATTCCGCCTTAGAAACAGTCGATGATCTGCTCATTATTATTGAACTGCAAAATCGAATAATTTTATTGCAATTTCCCCTGTTTTTGCTACCTTTGCCCTCCTTAAATTTGGCATGCCCGTATTTTTCCACACCTGTCTCATTGTAATTTGTTGATAATCAACAACATTCACCGCCCTTCTCATGGGCTTTGCAGGTTGGTTTTATGCGTGTATGTCATGTAAAAACAGATAACTTCTATGGCTATCAAAAAAGACAACCGCCCAAAATCCACTTTTTCAAAGATTACCATCAGTTTAGCTTCACCTGATTCCATCCTGGATAGGTCATTTGGTGAAGTATTGAAACCTGAGACCATCAACTACAGAACTTACAAACCTGAGAGAGATGGACTTTTCTGTGAAAAGATCTTCGGTCCAGTGAAAGACTACGAGTGTGCTTGCGGAAAATACAAGCGCATCCGTTACAAGGGAATTGTATGTGACAGATGTGGTGTGGAGGTTACTGAAAAGAAAGTGCGCAGAGAGAGAATGGGACATATCAAGTTGGTTGTGCCCGTTGTACATATTTGGTATTTCAAGAGTTTGCCAAACAAAATTGGCTACCTCCTTGGTATCAGCTCCAAGAAATTGGAAAGCATCATCTATTACGAACGCTTCGTGGTGATTCAGCCAGGTATCCTTGAGGACAAGGGTAAAAAGCAGGGTGACTTGCTTACAGAGGAGGAGTACCTCGATATTTTGGATACCCTTCCGAAAGAAAATCAGTACTTGCCGGATGAAGATCCTCAGAAGTTTATTGCAAAGATGGGAGCTGAAGCTGTACATGATTTATTGCTCAGAATCGACTTGGATTCATTGAGTTATACATTGAGAAACGCTGCAGCCAATGAAACATCTCAACAGCGCAAGGCAGATGCTTTGAAGCGTTTGAGTGTTGTTGAATCATTCCGCGATGCCAATTCAAGAATCGTCAACCGTCCAGAGTGGATGGTTATGCAATACATCCCAGTAATTCCACCAGAACTCAGACCGTTGGTTCCTTTGGATGGTGGTCGTTTTGCTTCATCTGACCTGAATGACCTCTACAGAAGAGTGATTATCAGGAACAACCGTTTGAAGCGCTTGTTGGAAATCAAGGCCCCTGAAGTCATCTTGCGCAACGAGAAGAGAATGTTGCAGGAAGCAATTGACTCTTTGTTCGATAACAGCCGTAAGTCAAATGCGGTAAAAGCAGAGGGCGGACGTGCACTGAAATCATTGAGCGATGTGCTCAAGGGTAAGCAAGGTCGTTTCCGTCAGAACCTCTTGGGTAAGCGTGTTGACTACTCTGGTCGTTCAGTAATCGTTGTGGGTCCTGAGTTGAAACTGCATGAGTGCGGTTTGCCGAAGGACATGGCGGCAGAATTGTTCAAGCCATTTATCATTAGAAAATTAATTGAAAGAGGTATAGTAAAAACAGTGAAATCTGCGCGCAAACTGGTTGACCGCAAAGAAGCCATTGTTTGGGACATCCTCGAAAACATATTGAAAGGACATCCTGTAATGTTGAACCGTGCCCCAACACTGCACCGTTTATCCATTCAGGCATTCCAGCCAAAATTGGTTGAAGGCAAGGCTATTCAACTGCACCCGTTGGTATGTTCGGCGTTCAATGCGGACTTCGACGGTGACCAAATGGCGGTGCATGTTCCATTGAGCCATGCTGCTGTACTCGAAGCGCAGCTTTTGATGCTTGCATCACATAACATATTGAACCCTCAGAATGGTACGCCCATCACACTTCCATCACAGGACATGGTCTTGGGTCTGTATTATATTACCAAAGGAAAACGCAATACAGATACCGATGTTGTAAAAGGTGAAGGAATGCGTTTCTACAGTGCTGAGGAAGTAATCATTGCATACAACGAGGGTCGCGTAGATCTTCACGCATATATTAAAGTAAAGGCAAACGAAAGAAACGAAGACGGGAAGTTGGAGAAAAAGTTGATTGAAACCACTGTTGGACGGGTGCTTTTCAACCAGGCTGTTCCTGCTGAAGTTGGATATGTCAACGCCTTGCTTACCAAGAAGAGTCTCCGTGAAATCATTGGCGATATCATCAAAATCACCAACGTTCCTACCACTGCAAAGTTCTTAGACAACATCAAAGAACTCGGTTTCCGCATGGCCTTCCGCGGTGGATTGTCATTCAACATCCAGGATCTTCAATTGCCTGTGATGAAAGAGGATATGATCGATCAAGCATCTTCAGAGGTGCAAGAGGTTTGGGATAACTACAACATGGGATTGATCACCAACAACGAACGTTACAACCAAATCATCGATATCTGGTCGAGGGTAGATACGAAAGTTACTGAAACACTGATCCGTGCGATGGCAAATGACAAACAGGGATTCAACTCTGTTTACATGATGCTTGACTCAGGTGCGAGAGGTAGCAAGCAGCAGGTGAAGCAGTTGGCTGGATTGAGAGGACTGATGGCCAAGCCAAGAAAAAGCGGATCAACCGGATCTGAAATCATTGAAAATCCAATCCTGTCAAACTTTAAAGATGGATTGAGTGTATTGGAATACTTTATTTCTACACACGGTGCACGTAAGGGTCTCGCTGATACTGCCTTGAAAACAGCTGATGCCGGTTACCTGACTCGTCGTTTGGTTGACGTTGCACAAGATGTCATCATCGCCGAAGAAGATTGCGGAACACTCAGAGGTATTGCAACAAGTGCATTGAAAGACAATGAAGACATTGTTGAACCATTGTATGACAGAATACTCGGACGTACTTCATTGCATGATGTGTATGATCCACAAAGCGATAAATTATTGGTGTCAGCCGGACAAGCAATTGATGAGGATACAGCGAGAAAAATTGAAGAATCAGGTATCGAAACCATCGAGATACGTTCCGTACTCACTTGCGAAAGCAAGCGTGGATGTTGCGTTAAATGTTATGGATTGAACTTGGCAACAGGTAACATTGCTCAGAAGGGTGATGCAGTTGGAATCATCGCTGCACAGTCCATCGGTGAACCTGGTACCCAGCTTACACTCCGTACATTCCACGTGGGTGGTGTTGCAGGATCTGCTTCTGTTGAATCTCATCTGACTGCTAAATTCGAAGGAACTGTTCAGTTCGATGGATTGAGAACGGTGAAGGCAAAGAACAATGAAGGAAAAGATGTTCAAGTTGTAATCGGACGTACAGCTGAAATGCGCATCATGGATTTGAAGAATGATCGCGTACTCATCACCAACAACGTTCCTTATGGATCAATCCTCGCGGTTACCGAAGGTAAAAAAGTTGCAAAGGGAGATGTGATCTGTACATGGGATCCATTCAACAACGTTGTCGTTGCTGAGATTGCCGGAAAGATTGCATTCGAAAATGTAATTGATGGTGTAACCTTCCGTGAAGAAGCTGATGAGCAAACCGGACACAGAGAGAAAGTAGTAATTGAATCAAAAGATAAAACCAAGATTCCTTCTATCAAGGTGATTGGCAAAGATGAGAAGACGTATAACCTTCCTGTTGGATCACATATTGTGATCGAAGAAGGGGATGATGTTACAGCTGGACAAGTGCTGGTAAAGATTCCAAGAATCTTGGGTAAACTGAGAGACATCACAGGTGGTCTTCCACGCGTAACTGAATTGTTTGAAGCTAGAAATCCAGGTAACCCTGCTGTGGTTGCTGAAATCGATGGCGTTGTGAGTTTCGGTGCCATCAAGCGTGGTAACCGTGAAATCAGTGTAGAAGCAAAAGACGGCGTAATCAAGAAATATCTTGTAACCTTGACCAGACAAATTCTTGTTCAGGATGGTGACTTTGTGAAAGCAGGTACACCATTGTCTGACGGACAAATTGCTCCTGGTGATATTCTTTCTATCAAAGGTCCATTTGCTGTACAGGAATACGTGGTAAATGAAATCCAGGAGGTATATCGTTTACAGGGTGTAAAAATCAATGACAAGCACATCGAAGTGATCGTGCGTCAGATGATGCGAAAAGTTGAAATTGTTGATCCGGGAGATACACGCTTCCTTGAGGGTGATCTGGAAGATCGTTATGACTTCAACATTGAGAATGACTGGATTTTCGACAAGAAAGTGGTGGTTGATCCAGGTGATTCTGAAGTACTCAAAGCTGGTCAAATTGCTACACTGCGCGAAATAAGAGAAGAGAATTCCATTCTTCGCAGAGCCGATAAAAAATTGGCTGAATACCGTGAAGCGCATGCTGCAACTTCTAGTCCAGTTTTATTGGGAATCACCAAAGCATCTCTTGGAACACAAAGCTGGATTTCAGCCGCGTCCTTCCAAGAAACAACAAAAGTATTGTCTTCTGCAGCCATACAAGGAAAAGCAGACGATATGCTTGGTCTGAAAGAAAACGTAATCACTGGTCACCATATTCCTGCCGGAACCGGATTGAGAGAATACGAAAATCTCATCGTGGGAAGCAAGGAAGAATACGAGTTGCTGCAAACAACGAGAGAGGTGATGAGCTTCGATGAAGAAGAATAAAGAATCAAGGGAGCTGAAAAGCTCCCTTTTTTATAAATCCCATTATCATGAATCAAAAGAACATCAACATTGTATTATTCGTCCTATTGGGCGTGATGGCCATTGCACTTTTTTTGAATGGAAACAAGACCCCTGCTGCAAACACTTCAGTAGCCACTGATAGCAAGCTGAAAATTGCCTACGTGGACCTTGACTCCATTCAAGCGAATTATCTCTATTACAAGGAGAAAATGAGCGAATTTGACAAGAAAAAGGAAGATGCCGACCGTCAGTTGAATACCGCATTTCAAAGGATTGAAGAAGAGCGCATCGCTTTCGCTAAAAAAGGTCAGGCGATTACCCAAGCTGAATATGAGAATTTTCAGCGTTCATACCAAACGAAAATGCAAAACCTGGAAGAGCAAAAACGAAACATGGAAAATGCTATCTCTATGGATGGTGTGAAAACGTTGGAGGAATTAAAAGGCAAGATTGATGCTTTTTTGGTTGAATACAACAAAGACAATAAGTACAGCTATATATTCTCCACATCGAATTCAATGAATGTGCTGTTCTACAAAGATTCAACGAACAACATAACCAGCGAGGTGGTTGCGGGACTCAACAAGGCATACAATAAAACCAATCCCAAAAAATAAAATAAGCAACGAATTTCATATCTTAAATCCCGGTTCAATCAACCGGGATTTTATTTAATTGGATGTTATGGCAGAACAAACGGAATTCAAGCCTAGTCTGGGACTCATGGATGCAACAATGGTTGTGGCAGGTTCCATGATTGGTTCAGGTATTTTTATTGTAAGTGCAGACATTGTAAGAAGTGTTGGGAGTGCCGGATGGCTCATCATGGTCTGGCTCATCACAGGGTTCATGACCATCAGTGCAGCACTGAGTTATGGAGAACTGAGCGGAATGTATCCCAAGGCCGGAGGACAATATGTATACCTGCGTGAGGCTTTCAACCCCCTGATTGCATTCCTTTATGGATGGAGTTTTTTTGCTGTAATCCAAACAGGAACAATTGCCGCTGTGGGTGTAGCTTTTGCAAAATTTGCAGGTTATTTTTTCCCCGCACTCAATTTGAAAGATGAAAATGTTTTTCTAACCCTCGGTTCGATCAAACTCTATTATGCACAACTCATTGCTATATTGATTGTCTTGGTGCTGACATACATCAATACAAAAGGTGTTAAAGAAGGCAAGCTGATACAAACGACTTTTACCATTTCAAAGTTGCTGGCATTGTTTGGATTGATCATGTGCGGATTCCTGTTTGTTCAAAAAAGTTTTTGGTCTGAGAATCTGCTCTCTGGGATGCTTTCACAAAAAGCATTGATCAATGCTGACGGTTCTATCACGTGGGAATCGATTGGTGGAATCACCCTGCTAGGAGCCATTGCATCCTCAATGGTGGGTTCTATTTTCAGCAGTGATTCATGGAACAACGTAACATTCATTGCTGCAGAAATCAAAAATCCAAAAAGAAACATTGGGCTGAGCCTTTTCCTGGGAACCCTCATCGTTACTGTAATTTATGTAGCTGCTAATTTGATGTACCTGAATGTTCTTCCGTTGGAGCAAATTGCAAAACCTGAAGAAGACCGTTTGGCAGTGGCTGCTGCCAGTGTCATTTTTGGTGCTGCAGGACGATCCATCATTGCAGTGCTCATCATGGTTTCAACCTTTGGGTGTATCAACGGACTTGTTATGGCTGGAGCAAGGGTTTATTATACGATGGCACAAGATGGACTCTTTTTCAGCAATGCTTCAAAGCTCAACAACAATGCAGTTCCCGAATGGGCGCTGTGGACGCAGGCATTGGTGGCAAGTTTGATGTGCCTGAGCGGCAAGTACGGTGAATTGCTGGACATGGTTTGTTTTGTAGTGGTTATTTTCTATGTGCTGACCATCATTGGAATTTTCATTTTGCGTAAGAAAAGACCCGATATTGAACGACCCTACAAAGCATTTGGTTATCCTATCATCCCATTTATATATATTATTATGGGAATCAGCTTTTGTGTGCTTTTGATAAAGTTTAAGCCGGGATATACTTGGCCTGGACTCATCATTGCACTCCTGGGAGTTCCCATTTATTATTTCATTGTGAACAGAAAAAAGCAGGCGTGATGTCAAAGTTGGCAGTCATAGTAGCAGGAGGAAGTGGAATGAGAATGGGCAATGAATTGCCCAAGCAATTTTTATTGCTGGATGGCAAACCCATTTTGTTGCATGCGATCGACGCTTTTCTTTCAACTTTTCATGACATCAATATCCATCTTGTATTGCCCAAACAGTACATGGATTATACCCGTGAGCTGTTGAACAACTTTGGTTATTCTTCTTCCATTCAACTGATAGAAGGAGGTGCAACCCGCTTTCATTCTGTTAAAAATGGAATTTCGCATGCTGGCCAGGATGATATCATTTTTGTGCACGATGCCGTGCGCTGTCTTGTTTCTAAAAAACTGATCGAAAGATGCTACGAAAAGGCGCTCTCAACTGGATCTGCCATCCCAGTGATTCCCATTCGTGACAGCATGAGGAGAGTTGGCATGAATGGAACTTCTGAAGTTGTTTCAAGGGAATATCTTTATTCGGTTCAAACGCCACAAACCTTTAAGGCGTCTATCCTGGTGCCTGCATTTCAGGTTGATTATATGGAAAAGTTTACAGATGAAGCTACCGTTGTTGAGCACGCAGGTATCAATATCCAAACCGTAGAGGGAGAGGAGCAAAATATCAAAATTACCTATCCAGATGACCTGCTTTATGCAAAGTGGAGGTTGAGCATCCGTCAGGATTGATGCAAAGGCTGGCTGTTCATTTTTTCAAGTATGAGATGAGCTACCTCCAACGCTTGGTATCCGTCCAGCTCTGAAACAACTGGAGTTAGGTCCTGAAGAATTGCATCTCTGAAGGAACTCAATTCTGTACGAAGGGCATTCTCTGATGCTGATAGGGGATTTTCTACTACAATGGTCCTGCTTCCCTTTGGTGTATCAATTTCAAATGAAAAAAGCTCTTCTATGTCTGATTCCTGTTTGAGTCGGATGATTTCAGATTTTTTCTCAAGAAAGTCTATTCCAATATATGCATCCCTCTGAAACACCCTCATTTTACGCATTTTTTTCATGGAGATTCTCGATGAGGTGAGGTTGGCCACACATCCATTGTGAAATTCTATGCGCACATTGGCGATATCTGGTGTATCGGTCATTACTGCAACACCACTAGCAGATATTTGCTTGATATCACTTTTGACCATGCTTAATATCACATCAATATCATGAATCATCAGATCAAGGATCACACTGACTTCTGTACCTCTTGGATTGAATTGTGCGAGTCTGTGTACCTCAATAAACATAGGCTGTATAGATGATTTATCGAGGGCTGTAAATGCAGGATTGAAGCGCTCTACATGTCCTACCTGGAACTTAACCTTGGCCTCTTTGGTTAATTTCAACAAAGCTGCGGCTTCTTCCATGTTGTTTGCAAGCGGTTTTTCAACAAATACATGTTTGCTCTTTCTCAATGCTGCTTCACATACGGGAAAATGAAATTGTGTTGGGGTTACCACATCAACAGCATCTGCATCATCGATCAATTCACCCATGTCAGCATATCTTTTGACTCCGAATTCTGCTTCTACGTCATTTGCAACAGCATCGTTTGGGTCATAGAATCCGATCAACTCAACATTGTCAATTTCTTTCCAGTTCTTGATGTGAAATTTCCCTAAATGTCCAACACCGAAAATGCCGATCTTCAACATATCAATTGATTCTTGCGAAGTTAGATATTTTGTCGTTCACCCAATAAGACTGAATTTTGCCGCATATGACATCTTTGAAGAAAATCATCATTACAGTAGATGGCTGGTCCTCTTGTGGGAAAAGCACCATGGCCAGACAACTGGCAAAAAAGTTGCACTACCTATTTATTGATTCTGGAGCCATGTACAGGGCCATCACACTTTTTTTCATCCGCAATGGAGTGAATGTTCAAGATGCGACCCAGGTAACAAATGCACTTCAGCAAATCAATCTCTCATTTCATTTGAATGCTCAAAATGGGAACAATGAGATTTATCTGAACGGAGAGAATGTGGAGTCTTTTATACGCGACATGCAGGTTGCTGAAAAGGTGAGCGAAGTAGCTGCAATCAGAGAGGTGCGGGAATATGCAGTGAAACAACAGCAGTTGATAGGAAAAGGAAAAGGAATTGTGATGGATGGGAGAGATATCGGTACTGCGGTTTTTCCCCATGCTGAACTTAAAATATTTATGACAGCTGATAACGATGTACGCGTTATGCGCAGGTTCAAGGAACTTGTAGAAAAAAATCCCGCCATTCAAATGGAAGATGTTAAATCAAATCTTGCACAAAGAGATCATATGGATTCCAACAGAGAGGTCTCTCCGCTCAGAAAAGCAGATGATGCGGTGATATTAGATAACAGTCTAATGACGCCAGAAGAACAGCTCGATCTTGCCCTGCAATGGGC
>JBEAYH010000181.1:0-6854 GCA_041159435.1 Bacteroidota bacterium
GTACCCTTGTTGTCGATTACTTGGGTTGTGTCTTTTTGAGCGAATGCTCCGAAGCTGATTGCTGCTGCAATCGAGAAAAGTAGTAGCTTTTTCATTAGATTGTTTTTTTTGATTTATAATAATTGAATAATCCTGATTTGATCTCCCTTTTTACAGGGTATTTCTGAAACGATTGTGTTGTTTTGAATGGTATGTAAGATGAGAATACCATTTCTATAGAGAAAAATCTTTGTTTGTTCAGTAATTGTATAGGGAGTTTTAAAAATTGTTTGTCCGTCTACTGTTACCGTTTCTGTATGATTTTGTGCATTAAAAAATAATCCCGTTGTTACTGAATTGTTATTTGCTTTGATCCATTTTATTCCATCGCTATAGTACAGTCCTGTACTCAAATCATTGGTGGTGGAAGTATTGTATACAATCATTCCACTGGTAAATGTTTTTAAGGGCAGTGAGGATGAGGTAGAGACAAGTGCTACTCTTGGTAAGAGGAACCCCTTGTTGACAGATTCGATTTCAAGCATGGCATCTGAATTCATTGTTTTGTTGCTCTCTCCAATTTTGATTTGTGATGAAGCCTCGGTATTGTATCCAAGCATCACGAGAATCATAATTATTGATATGTACTGGTTTCTTATATGCTTTATGATCATAACTTGTTTTTATTGTTTGATAAATCTCTTGCCCCTTCCGATAACATTTCCATTCACTCCAATGATGCTTAAGTAATATGAGCCACTTGATAATATTTTAACATCCACAAGTATTGTATTTACTCCACTTTTACATTCAACCTTATTCCTCATAACAGTTCTGCCTGTAGCATCGAATACAATGAGATCTGCTTGCCCGGCGTAATTGGAGTTAAAGCGCAGGTGTATGTTCTCATAATGGGTAACTGGATTTGGGTATAATAAGAAACCACCTGGTTCGTCGTTGCTTGTTGCATCAAGACTAACCCTGCCTATTCCAATGGCTGAAATACCTGCAATCATTTTACCGCTTAATTGACTGTCCTCAATATTGCCACTTGCGGTTGCTGTTCCACTGAGATCTATCCAGCTCGTTCCATTCCATCCAACCATTCTCAATGCATTTGTTTCTGCAAAATCTCTCATATCTGGGATGCTGACATTTATCATCAGATCAGCACCGTCACCAGTTTCATTCGTATCAATGATTCTTGCGCTGCCGACTAGCCAATCCCATTGTCCCACTTTACTTACTGCTTTAATTGGATCTTTTACTGCATTCACCGGATGTTCACCAGCATGAGGGAGTGTTTGATCGTTGTTATGGGAAGGATCACCCTCCAGCCAAGCAACTGCATATACATCAGTATTTATTTTAGGTGCTGATATTTCAAGTGTTCTGAGGTCTTTGCCATTACCAACTGGAAACAGAAAAGATGTAGCTCCATATTTTTTTATGTACCCATTGATGTTTGCATCATCAGAGAATCCTATAAATTTTCCATTATCAATTACGCTGAAATAGCCTGGAAGTCTATTTCTGTCAGAGCTCCATACAATTTTGCTGAAGGAAGAAATATCTATTGTTCCATAGTTCAACAACTCTCCGCCTGAGAATACATGATTGATTTGGGAGATAGCATTCAGTCCAATGAGTAAATAAAGGACAATAGCGGAAATAAATTTCATTTTAATTTGGTTGGTGTTCGACAATCAGCTTTGTTAAAAATATTTTGCAATGCTATTGTCAGTAATTGCCATTCAAAATGACAATCGTCAACCAAAAAGATGATCTAAATGAAAAGTATATTAAAGTTTATTTTATCTATCAGACTTTTTTATTGAACTACTTGAAGAAGTTCTTTGTTCATATCAATACATTTTGATATGAGAGAGTTGAGATCAAGGTTCCTGGTTCCTTGTAATCTTGCAACTGCGTTGACATAGGTTTCAAAATCAAATTGATCCCGATTTAAAATTTTATGCTGAGTAGAAAATACAGGCATTTTGGGCTTGGTGGATTTATTGATGATATCCATCACAGATGCAAAATCTTTGTTTGCTGTAATTGAAGGTGATACAAAGTGAATTTGTCGGTACTTTTCAAAGTAGTTGTCCATCATAGTGAGAATTCTTTCCTCTCTATTTTTCATGGTTTTTATATGGAAGTAGTAAGCTTTCAGTTTTTTGACCAGTTCTTCGTTGTTCAAATAGCGCAGTGTTCCTGAGTTAATCGCCTGTTCCCATGTTGCATCATTGGGTTCCCAGCTGTTGCGCAGTGAGATGATCGCATAATAGAAATATAACTCATTGATGTGGCTCTCCCATTTTCCACTTCTATACATTGCATATATAGAGTCAGCTGCTTCTTTTTGATTTTGAACCAGGAATACCTTGTTTTGAAGACTGATTGAATCATTGATCAAATCGGCTTTCAACTCTGACAAGTAAATCTTGCCCCTGTTTATTTCAATTTGATGTTCTCTGATGTTTTCTGCCAAAAAACCAAGGCTGACAGCAAGAAAAAGCATCAGGAATTCTGTTATATATTCTTTGAAATTTTTCTTGGCATGACTGTGGTGAGAATGATGTACTTCCATTAAACTATATTTAATTCAAGATAAAGAAATTTATATTTGATATGAATGAATACAATGTACCAAAGTCATTCAATCAATTGTATTATCATGCATTTTGAGGAAAAGTCAAGGCGCAGGTAAATAAGCTGATGCAAGTTATTCAGGGTACATTGCCCATTGATTTTATTGATATACGATGGTTGCAGGTAGCCTGACTTCATTTCCGGTTCTTTTTTGAAGATCGTCGCCCAGTTCTTGTCTTGCTTTTTCTGCAATCGTTTCCAGCATTTTTACAATTTCTGGGAATTCTTTTTGTACATCATAGCGTTCACCTGGATCTCTTCTTAGGTCATACAAGGCTTTTGGCATCATGACATCTTCAGGTGATGGTCCGGGGAATCCATCTTTTCCAGGAACTTGATTCAGGTATGATCTGGATGGGTGTTCAAATACCAACTTCCAATTGTCTTTTCTTACTGCCTCCAACGAATTTTTTCTATAGTAATAATAGAATTCTGAACGTGGTGTTTGTGTTAGATCTCCTTGTAGCAATGGGAGCAAATTCACTCCGTCAATTTTTCTTTCTGGTAGTTGTGTGTTGGTCATGGCTGCAATTGTTGGAAGCACATCAATTGTTGAAGCAAGTTGGTTCATAACTTTGCCAGCTGGGATGACACCTTTCCAATACATGATGCAAGGGACTCTGTGTCCTCCCTCGAACGAAGTGCCTTTGCCTTCCCGAAATCCCCCTGTATTTCCTGCATGGTTTCCGAAGTTGAACCATGGACCATTATCGCTTGTGAAGATGATGAGTGTTTTTTTATCAAGTTTTAGTTCCTCTATTTTTTGTATGATTCTCCCCACATTGGCATCGATTTCTTGAATCACATCGCCGTAGAGACCTTGTTTGCTTTTTCCTTTGAATGCCTGACTTGCATTGATGGGGACATGTGGCATTGGGTGAGCGAGATAAACAAAGAATGGGTGATTTTTATTTTTTTCAACGAAGGATATTGTTTTATCCGTAAGCGACGCTGTGAGTTGAGCCTGTTGATCCAAAGTTGTAATGGTTGAAACCCTTTCATCTCCTTCAATCAGTGGGAGTGGAGGGTAGCCTGATTTATTGGTTCCTTGTTTTGCAGGTGTTCCATCATACCAAACAGGCCACATATCGTTTGAGTAAGGGATGCCGTAGTATTCATCAAAACCATGACTTTTGGGTAGATATCCTTTTACATCGCCCAAATGCCATTTGCCAAATGCAGCTGTGGCATAATTTTTTTGTTTTAACAATTCTGCGATCGTGGTTTCATCTGGTGAGAGTCCCACGCCGGCCTTGGGCCACAAAGCACCTGATATCCCAACTCTGTTTGCATAACAACCGGTGAGGAGCGAAGCACGAGAAGCGCTGCATACAGCCTGAGTCGTCAGAAAATTAGTGAAACGCATTCCCTCTGCCGCCATTTTATCTAAAACCGGCGTTTGGATATCAACTGCACCATAGCAGGACAAATCACCATATCCCATGTCGTCCATATAAATAAGAATGATATTGGGACTTGTATTTTTTTGTTGAGCGATCAGTTGTGTAGAGATTAGAATAGACAAGCCAATAGTAAACGATAAGATTTTTTTCATGGCAATTGATACTTATTATGATGTAATTTCTTCAATCAGATCCCAAAGATTTCCGTATAGATCCTTGAAGACAGTAACTTTCCCATAGGACTCTTGTTGCACTGGACGTATGAATTCAACTCCTTTGCTTTTATATGCATGGTAGTCCCTCATGATATCATCCGTATAAAGAAATAAAAAAACCCTTCCTCCCGTTTGTTTTCCGATGTATTTACTTTGTTCCTCTGTTGAAGCTTTTGCCAACAGCAATTTGCTGCCCTGGCCTGTGCCCTTTGGTTGCATTACCACCCATCTCTTTGTTTCCGATAGTTGGGTATCTTCTATCAATTCAAATCCCAATACATGAGCGTAATATTCAATTGCTTCATCATAATCTTTTACAAGCAGGCTGATTTGTCCGAGGAATTGCCCCATGGTATAAATGTCCTTCTTGTGAATGTACGTAAAATACTTTTTGACTTATAAGTTATATACAATGAACAATACTTTAAAAAGGTTGTTTAATTTTATAAAAATTTACCAATGGAAGAAATGATTCCCAATGAAGGCTTTCCAAAAGCTGCAGCAGATCAACCTTGTTGTGTAAATGTTGAAGCTGGTAAAACCTATGCATGGTGTACATGCGGACTTAGTGAGAAACAACCATTTTGTGATGGCAGACACAAAAAAATAGATGGCATGCCTTACAAGAGTTTACGTTTTGAGGCAACAGAAAATAAAGAGGTTTGGCTTTGTCAGTGCAAGAAGACCAAGAATCCACCTTATTGTGACGGAAGTCATAATCATTAGTCTGTTGGCAATGATTCCTTTTAAATTTGGCTAATATAATATTGATCTGGGGAGATTAGTTATTTAAACATCATCCTGACAGCCTTTTCATTTTTTTTCCAGAACGAAAAAAAGGAACCGCGAACTTCTTTGGTGGATGGGATCATCCAAGGACGCTCATCTTCAACGCCCTGATAGTGTGCGTTCAATGGGTGCTCTGTGAAATAAATGGTTTCATCATGGAGTTTCTTTTTCAGTTCATCAAAGCTTCCAACAAACAGTTGAATCCCATCAATATTTTTTGCAAGTTGGAGCGCAAAGGATATACATGTTTCAGAGACTGGATGCTTTTTAAATATTTCAGGTTCTAGTAGCATTATCCGATTTGCTTTCATGTCAGCACGCCATGTTGGGGAGAGATGATAATAATTATATATAAGGACTGGCAGTCCTGGTTCAATGTTCAGCGCATCTGCTTCCGGCAACACTGTATTCAGTTCTAATATTTCAAATTCTTTCAATACAGACGGGGTTTCCAGTTGTTGCAGCTCGTCATATGTTAGATCTAAAAATGTTTTGGTCTGATTTGATTTGGTGTAGTAATTGATATTTTCCTGATTGGCTATGTACTTTTTGCTAGAGAATGAACCAGCAACCCATTGCCAGGATAACGCATTGCTTCCCCAATCTCCATCCAGCAGGTGATAGTACATCCATTTGGCAGGGTGCAGCCAATGTGATTGTCCCAGGTTGCAGGCAAGAAATGCAGTATACATGCGAAGGTGGTTGTGCATCATCCCTGATGATTTCAATAATTGGATGCCTTTGTCGATTGCTTCAATTGAAGTATGGGCATTTGCAATAGCAGTTGGAATGCCGTGATTGTTTACTTCAGTTTGTTGTTGCTTGATATCTTGATCGATTTCATTTTGATAGGTTTGCCAAACGCGTTGAAAATATTCCCGCCACGAAAGCTGTTGAATAAATTTCTCACATTGATTATAAGTATATCCTTTGTCAATCAGATATGTCAGTATCTGTTTGCAGTTGATTACACCTCTTGAAACATAGGGGGAAAGTTGCGTTACTGCTCCGTCAATGAAATTTCTTGATTTGCTGTAGCGAACTGGCTCAATCTGATCGAACAGTTGAATAATCTCATTGTAAGTTAATGGTAGTGGTGAACTCACTTATCGTTTGCTTATTTTATTCAGTGTAATTTGTCTTTGAAGTGCACATTTAAAACGGCTGATGGCGGGATTTCTTTTGGAAGCGTGTTTTTGACTGACTCCGCTGTTGACTCTTTTTCTCCACAGATTGAAACTGGAACGCTTCAATTCTTTTCGCATCAGTTGAATGACTTCTGATTCTCTAATGCCAAACTGTGCCTGAATGGCTTCAAAAGGAGTTCTGTCCTCCCATGCCATTTCTATAATTCGGTCTATATCAACTGTTGATAAAATGGGTTCTTTTCTTTGCGTTGATTTTTCCGTTGTTTTCATCACTCTTATAAACACTCATACTACCCAAACTGTTTAAACTTATTTAGTATTGTTCATACCAATTGAACTTTTCCCTTACGATGTCTGATTTTGATTCTTTCAGATAGGTCAGTAGAGCAGAGGATGCTGGGGAATGATTTTTACCTTTCAGCCAAATCAGACTCCAGGTTGTTTTGATCGGGAGTCCTTTAACGGGAATGATTTGCAGCTCTTTATTAAAGAGTTCGTTTCTGATTCCTATCAACGGCATGATAGAGTAGCCGAGTCCAGCAATCAATGCCTGTTTGACTGCTTCGTTGGAAGTCAGCTCCATTTTTTTAAATACAGATAGTTTATTGTCTTCCATGTATTTTTCCATCAACTGTCTTGTGCCTGATCCATTTTCTCTATAGATA
>JBEAYH010000089.1:0-4078 GCA_041159435.1 Bacteroidota bacterium
ATATCATGCTGCCAAATTGAGAAACTATCAAGATATCATTGAAACAAAATTTGATGGTAAGCTGAGTTTGAACGTGCTGAACATGCTCGATACCAGGTACATCATCATCCCCTCCAATGCTGAAAACGGAGTACCGCAAGTGCAAAAAAACGAACAAGCCCTTGGTGCAGCTTGGCTGGTGGATTCTCTTTTAACCGTTGCCGATCAAGTTGAGGAATTGAAAAAAATAGATTCAATAGATGTTTCATCAACCGCGGTTATGAGTGGCGAAAAAAAGGAAGTACAACAATTTGTAAAAGACAGC
This sequence comes from Bacteroidota bacterium, assembly GCA_041159435.1. Lineage (GTDB taxonomy): Bacteria > Bacteroidota > Bacteroidia > Chitinophagales > Chitinophagaceae > Pollutibacter. The sequence goes on from JBEAYH010000089.1 coordinate 305, forward strand.
TCCTCATTCATCAAACTAAAAGAGTACGACAACGATCAAATTAGCTACAGCTTTAATTCTTCTACTAACCAATTTGCCGTATTCAGTGAAGTATATTATCCTGCAGGCTGGAATGCTTACATAGACGGAAAATTATCCTCATATTCAAGAGTCAACTATTTTTTGAGAGGGATGGAAATTCCTGCCGGATCACATGAAATTATATTCAAGTTCGAACCTGTGGTATATATGAGGTCATCTAATATTGCAAATATATCTGGTTGGGCATTTTATATCATTGTTATTGGAGGTATTTCAATGTTTATCATAAGCAAAAGAAAATCAGCTGACGCGTAATGGATCTTTCGATCATCATAGTCAACTACAACTCAGCCAATCATGTCATCAACTGCATTGATTCAATTCTTCAATGCAAAATGAAGATATCTTATGAAATCATTTTAGTTGACAACTGTTCTTCACAAGAAGATACCCAATCCATCCAGAAAAGATTTCCCGATATCCAATTGCTTCAAATGGGATACAATGCGGGATTTGCAAGAGCAAATAATCGTGGAATTGAAAAAAGCAAAGGTGCCTACATTCTTCTACTCAATGCAGATACTTTGGTGAGAGAAAATGCGATTGAACGCGTATATCATTCATTTTCCTCACAAGAAAAATATATTGCATGCGGTGTTCAACTGTTGAATGCTGATGGAACCTTACAGCACTCTGGGGCAAAATTTGTTAAAGGAGGCACAAACACATTGCTGCCACTTCCCTATTTGGGGAAATTTATCAAAAAAAGTGCAACAAAAATGTCATTCAGCCAGCCAAATGTTTTTGAAGTCAGTAATGACATAGAAGTAGACTGGGTAGTTGGGGCATTCATATTAACATCCAGAAAAGCCATTGAAAAAGCAGGAAAATTGGATGAAGATTTTTTTATGTATGCCGAAGAAATTGAATGGTGCTCAAGGCTGAGGAAATGCGGACCGTTGGTATTATACGCCAATATGCCCATCGTTCACCTTGGAGGGGGCTCAAGTTCTCAGTACTATAAGATGAAACAGTACGACAACTCAAATGATCTCTGGAGCAAAAAGGCACAACAAATCATTGTTTCACAAATGTTGAGAGTGAGAAAACAATGGGGATTGGCATGGTTCGGCTTAATTGTTTTGCTGTACATAATTGAAATACCGATTTTTTTAATTGGATTAATCGCCGAAAATATTCTCAGAGCAGGTAAGACTGAATATAATTTTAAACAATTTTATGGCTATTGCTTGAATATACTACATTCAATTCCACACTTTATTGATATCAGCCTAAATAAACATAAATTTTATAAAGTTCACTGATGAATCTTTCAATCATCATAGTAAACTACAATACGCTTGAGCTGACTTCAAATTGCATCCGCTCAATCTATCAACATGTAAAAGACCTGCAGTTTGAAATCATAGTAGTAGATAATGCATCTCCTGATATGGATGCGGATGAATTAAGTAAAAGACATCCTGGAATAAAACTGATTAAAAGTCCATCAAATCTGGGATTTGCAAAGGGCAATAATCTTGGACTTTCACATGCAACAGGCAAATACATTCTTTTATTGAACAGTGACTGCGAATTGATCAACGATGCCCCTAACATATGTTATGAGTATATGGAAAGTGTTCCCGGATGCGGAATGACCACTGTGCAATTGAAATATCCAGATGGTAAACTCCAATACAATTGCAGAAAATTCAGGTCCATCAGCTGGGAACTGTTGGAGATCATTCCCCTATACCTTTTGATGAGCAAAAAGAAGAAAGAAGAGCTGATGTTGCATCATTATTTCAAGCATGACCGAAAGGTAAGCTGCGATTGGGTTTGGGGCGCCTACATGTTTTTCCCAAAAGAGATTTTAGAAAAGCTGCCTTCCAAAAAACTTTCAGAGGATTTCTTCATGTATTGCGAGGATACACTATGGTGTTGGGAATTTAAGCAACTAGGATACAACATTGTATTCCTTCCAGAGGGCAAAGTGATGCATGTGCACAAAGGAAGCAGCAAGTCAAAAGAAAAGATCAAAGCCAGCCAAAAAATGAGCAATCAACATCACTTGATGTTCATGAAAAGAATATACCCAGATTGGAGATGGCAGGTTTTTAAAATGATTTATCTTTCAAAACAAGCATTGATTAAATTGATTGCACATTAGTATATACGCGTTTTAAGGTAAGCCAAAGACATTAGAATTTTAGATATAACCCCAATTCGGATCAAACGTCTCCCAATTAATCGCTGAAAACCAATCATTGTATTGAGATTTTTCAGATGCGAACTTATCAATGCATACTGATTAAAGGCTTCACTTGAGGTAATTTCAAAATTTCTAATCAGCCTCCACCATCCATCAAAAACTACAGGATGCTCAAAGTACTCTTCATTTTTCTTTAAAAGCATGAGCAAACTTTCCTTGAAATGAAAATCTGAAATTCCAAAAGTATATTTCGTCACTTGTGATGCATGAATACCTACATTGATCAAAAGTTTCGGTATATATGACCAATTTTTATTGAAGATATAATTGGTATAGAAATCAATATCTACGATATATTTCATTGATTTATCAAATTCCAATCTTGATCTTCTATACAGGGTAACACTTGGGGGGCCAACAACATTTCTCGAAAAGAGTATTTCCGGAGTTGACTTGAGTAAATATCTCCACAATGGAGATAGAAACATTTCCTGATTTTTATTACACTCAATATATATATTCTGATAAGCTGAAAAGAAAAAATCTATAGAAGGATTTGAAATAATCTCCTCGGCATAACACCTTAAAGACTCACTATCAACAAACCAGTCATCGTCATGAATTATTTTTATCCATTCATATTTTGATTTCCTAATAGCTTCATTCCAATTTTCAGGCGTGTTAAGATTCTCGGTATTTTTTATATAATTAATATCAAAATAAGATTTATATTTTTCAATTAGTATAACAAGCTCATCATCTGGACTATCATCTGTAATTACAACTTCAAAATTCTTATAAGATTGTATCTTTATAGAGTCTAGAAGCCTTTCAAGAAAAACCTTGTTTTTATAGGCAGGTATGCAAATTGAAATATTAGGATTGTTCATTTAATAAAGACAAATGTAAATAAAATGAAATTAGCAGCAGTAGCAATTATCTACTATCCAGATAACACATTTGTAAAAAATATTCGGACATATATAGACGACGTAGAAATGTTACTCGTATTTGATAACTCGCCGTTTAATACTGTAGAAAAACAATTGGAAAATAATACAAAAATTAAATATTTATGGGACGGCAACAATGAGGGAATTGCCAAACGATTGAATTCAGCCATAGAGATATGCATGAGAGAAAATTTTGATTTCCTATTGACAATGGATCAAGATTCATCATTCAATACAAATGACTTGAAGAGATACAAATCATTGATTGAAAACAATGCTCAAGATAATATTGGCATGTATGGTGTTTTGCATGATAAAAGTCAATTTTCGTCCATAAACGATTTGTATAACTTCAATAGATTACTGATAACTTCAGGCAGCATCTTACCACTTGCAAATATTAAGAACCTAGGAAAATTTAATGAAGACCTTTATATTGATGGCGTAGATACTGAATATTGTTTAAGAATTTTTAACAAAAAATATAATACAATACTCTTCAACAACATCGTACTATCACATCAAATTGGTACCACAACATTAACATTTACACCATCATTAAAAATTGAAGAAAGAAAAATACAC
>JBEAYH010000104.1:0-4703 GCA_041159435.1 Bacteroidota bacterium
CAATTGCATCTCTTCTGATGTTTCTGATGGCTATCTTGGATTGCTCTCCCTCTGATTGAACCCTTTTTACAATTTCTTTTCTTCTCTCTTCTGTCAATGGAGGAAGGAATATTCGGATGATAGTGCCGTCGTTTTGAGGTGTTACTCCCAGATTGGCTGCAATGATGGATCGCTCAATCGGCTGCAACATATTTTTTTCCCATGGTTGGATCGTCAGGGTTCTTGCATCCGCTACAGCGATATTTCCAACTTGTGAGATAGGGGTAGGAGATCCGTAGTAATCCACTACCAATCCATCAAACATCTGTGGATTGGCCCTTCCAGCCCTGACCTTGATGAGTTCGGCTTCCAAATGTGCAATGGCTTTTGTCATCTGATCAGAAGCAGTGTTGATATGTGTTTGCAGTTCGGCAGACATAATGAATTATTTGGATGACAAAGCTAACAAAAACCTTAGTTTTGCAGCAAAGAATCTACATGGCAAGTTTGCAAGAAACAGCATCACAAATCAGAAGAGACATCGTTCGAATGGTACATGCCGTGCAGAGCGGACATCCCGGAGGTTCACTTGGCTGTACTGACTTTTTGACTGCGCTTTATTTCAAAACAATGAAGCATCATTCATCATTCAATATGGATGCAAAAGATGAGGATGTATTCATCTTGTCGAATGGACATATCTCTCCTGTATTCTATGCCTGTCTTGCCCGCTCAGGATATTTTCCTGTTCAAGAGCTATCCACATTCAGAAAATTAAATTCCCGACTACAAGGTCACCCTACCACGCATGAACATTTGCCGGGGGTGAGGATTGCATCGGGGTCATTGGGACAAGGACTCAGTGTTGCAATAGGTGCTGCACTGGCCAAAAAACTCAACAATGACAGCCATGTGGTTTACTCACTGCATGGTGACGGTGAACTGCAAGAGGGACAAATATGGGAGGCTATCATGTTTGGCGCACATCACAAAGTTGACAATCTGATAGCAACAATTGACTGGAATGGTCAGCAAATCGACGGACCAACAGACAAAGTGATGTCACTTGGAAATATCAAGGAAAAATTTGAATCATTCGGATGGACAACTCTTGAAATGAAAGGAAATGACATGGATGATGTTGTCAAGGTACTTGAACAAGCAAAAGCACTGGTTGGAAAAGGAAAACCCATTGCCATTATGATGCATACCCTGATGGGCAAAGGAGTTGACTTTATGGAAAATGATCACGGATGGCATGGCATCGCTCCGAACGATGAACAACTTGCCAAAGCATTGGCACAGCTGCCAGAAACACTGGGCGATTATTGATTACCTGAGAATAATTTTTTGCAAGGATGCTTTTCGGGATGGCATCCATGATGCTGCCACTCCAATGGCAATTACTGCACATGCAACTGCAATCAAATCTCCCACCCTCCATTCAACCGGATAATAATCAATTAAAAAACTTGCGCCCTCTAGTGGCACCAATTTAAATGTTGTTTGCAGGTAACAAATGAACAGCGCAAGCAAAACACCTCCCACTGAACCAATCGTTGAAAGCAATATACCTTCTAATAAAAATATTTTCTGAACAAGCCTATTTCCGGCACCCATTGCTTTGAGTATTTGAATATCCCTTTGTTTTTCCAGTACCAGCATGCTCAATGAACCAACCATGTTGAATGCTGCAATGATCAGCATGAGCAGGAATATTCCATAGATGGCCAACTTCTCCAACCGGATGGTATTGTACAATGTCCTGTTCTGCTCAAACCTGTCCTCGACTTTGTAAGCATCGCCAAGCATTTTTTTGATTTCTTTTTTTGTGTTTGAGATATTGGCACCAGGAAGCATCTTGATTTCTAGATAGGTCATTTCATTCGCTTGAAAATTCATGAAGGTTTTCAAAAATGAAAGATTTGTGAATACATACTTGTTGTCAAAATCACTTTGAATCGAGAAGACGCCTTTAGGATAAGCGTTGGAAACGCTCAATGCTTCGAGAGGTTGAACAGAAACGGACGCAATATTTTTTTTAGGCATGTAAACAGTTAGTGGGAAAATCGAACGATCAGCCATGACACCCAATGCTTGCTCTACACCTATTCCAAGTACAAGCGAGGGATTTTCTGCATCGCCTACATAAAACTTACCTCTCAGTATTTTGTCTGGTAGTCCACTGGTCTTTACGTATTCCTCATCCACTCCTTTGATGACCACAACCTGCTGGAATGCATCTAATTGAATCACCGCCTTCTCTTCAATGGTTTGAGAAACTGCGTAAACACCTGTTGTGTTTTTCAATTGCGAAAGCTGATCGGGTTGCAAGTGAATTGTTTTTCCGCTTACAGCACTGATACGCAGGTCAGGATAGAAAGATGCATAAAGTGATTTTACCAAGGTTTCAAAACCGTTGAATGCACTAAGTATGATGATGAGGGAGGCCGTTCCAATGAGCATAGCGAACATGCTCACCCAGGAGATGATGTTGACTGCTTGGGTTGACTTCTTTGCTTTAAAGTACCTCCATGAAAATTTGAAAAGGATACTCCCTTTCATGAATTACGTTCTTCGTTGATTTTTTTAAAAATCTCCTCCATCCTGAATACATGGTCAAGTGTATCGTCTTTGTAAAATTTCAATTCCGGCATTCTTCTCAGTTGTTGCTTGACCCTTGCTCCCAATTCTTTTTTGATTTCTCCTTTGCGGTCATCCAGTTTTTTCAGCAAGGCATCAGGATCATTGACTTTGAACAAACTGAGGTATATGCGTGCTTCAAGCAAATCAGGAGTCACCTTGACGGTAGAGATAGAAACCATCCCGCCATCCACCATATTGTATCCCAATCTCAAAAAAATATCATTGATGGCTTCCTGGATCACTCCGGCAACCTGTTTCTGTCTTTTGCTTTCCTCCATACCATTCACATTGATGGATGTAAAAATAGTTACTTTTGGTACCAAATCTCCAAAAAGGAGACCTGAAAGGGATGAGAAGCTTGGCAATTATTTTCAATTACATCAAGAAATATCCAAAGCTGGTTGTCGGATATTTTTCGCTGAACCTCTTGTCTGCCTTGTTTTCCCTGGTATCGCTTACCATGCTGGCCCCGTTTCTGACACTTATATTCGGACTAGAAAACAAGGGAGTTGCACTAGGATCTCGTTTTTCATTTGGCACACTTAGCGACCAATTTTATGCCCACCTCAGCATGCTGATTGGCAGTACGGAAGGCAAAATCGAAGCGCTTGCCATCATATGCACCATCATTATTTCAACAATCATACTAAAAAATATTTTTTTGTACGGTGCACTTTACCTGCTTACACCCATTCGCAATGGCATCATCAATGACATGCGCAATGACATGTTTGACAAAATTGTTCAATTGCCTATTGGATTTTTCAATGAGCAAAGAAAAGGTGATATCATGAGCCGTCTCACAAACGATTTGCAGGATGTAGAATTTTCAACCATCAGTTTTCTGGAAACGTTTTTTCGAGAACCCATTTTGATTGTCTGCTATTTGTTTGCAATGATTCATTTGAGTCCTGAGCTCTCATTGTTTTTATTGTTGTTTCTCCCTTTGTCAGGCTTGATCATTGGAAGAATTGGAAGATCGTTGAAAAAAGTATCCAGTGGTGTACAAATTAAATTAGGCGATATCCTGAGTACCATTGAAGAAACGCTTGGTGGAATAAGAATTGTAAAAGCCTTCAATGCAGAGTTTCAGCAATTGGAAAAATTTAAAAAGGAAAACAGGGATCTGCTCAAAATCAAAAACAGCAGCATCAGGAGAAGAGACCTTGCATCTCCTGTATCAGAAACCTTGGGGATTGTATCCGTTTGCTGCGTGCTCTATTACGGAGGCAGATTGGTTTTGAAAACAGAAGTGGGTTTGTCTGGGCAGGATTTCCTGACCTTCATTGTGATTTTTACTCAGGTAATCAATCCGCTGAAATCATTCAGCACTGCATCCTACAATATACAGAAAGGAGCCGCCAGTATTGATAGAATTCAACAACTTATTCATGAAGAGCAATCGATCCAGGAAGATCCGTTTGCAGAGCCTATTTCATCTTTCAACCATACAATTGAATTCAGGAATGTTTCGTTTTCTTATACAGACAAACAAATCCTGCAAAACGTCCATCTCACCATCCAAAAAGGCCAAACCATTGCACTGGTTGGCTCTTCCGGTTCTGGTAAATCCACATTGGCTGATTTGATTCCACGATTTCATGATTGCACAGAGGGGGAAGTATTGATCGATGGCATCAACATTAAAAAATATAAAATAAAGGATCTTAGAAATTTAATGGGCATCGTTACACAAGAGCCAGTTCTTTTCAATGATACCATCAAGGCCAATATCTCTTTGGGAAATCAGTGGGCGGGTTTTGATCAAATACAAGAAGCAGCTGTCATTGCAAATGCATCATCATTCATAGAACACAAAGAACAAGGATTTGATACAGTCGTTGGCGAAAGAGGATCTAAACTGAGCGGAGGTGAGCGGCAGAGAATCACCATCGCAAGGGCAGTATTGAAAAATCCACCCATCTTGATCTTGGATGAAGCAACCTCTTCTCTTGATACCGAAAGCGAAAAATGGGTTCAAGATGCTATTTATAAGTTGATGAAAGATAGAACTAGCATCATCATTGCACACAGGTTGTCTACGATCAAACACGCAGATGAAATCATTGTAATGGATG
>JBEAYH010000127.1:0-4267 GCA_041159435.1 Bacteroidota bacterium
TTTCAGACTGGGATGAGCCTTTGGTGCAAAGCATCAGAAGCGAAAGCGACAAAAGATACTTCGAATACATGATCAGAAAAGACATGATCAAGGAAGCAGAAAAAGTATTGCAGAGCTAATCAGTCTATTGCTTTCTCTTAAAGACTTCTTTGCCATTCAAGAAAGTGGAAAGCACCCTGACTCCTTTTATTTGAACTGGATTGATGGTACGCAAATCCTGTTCCAACACAGCAAAATCTGCATATACCCCCGCTTTGAGTACACCTGTTTTACCATCCATGAAAGATGCATATGCATTGTTAAGCGTATAAGCTTTCAACGCATCCTCGACTGCAATTTTTTGATCAGGATACCAGCCTTTTTCATTTTTCCCATCACCTGTTTGTCTGGTTACTGCAGCATAAATTCCATACATAGCATCAACAGGTGCCACGGGCCAATCAGATCCAAACGTTACATGCACGCCACCATCCATCATTTCTTTGAAAGCATACGTGCCTCTGAGTCTGCTTGCATCCAGTCGTTTGTTTGCCCAAATACCATCATCAAATAAATGATAAGGATGCATGGATGCGATCACTCGCTGATTGGCAAAATTTTTAATTGCACCCAACCGAATATGTTGTGCGTGTTCAACCCTGAATCGTCTGTCACGTGACCCATTCATTTTATTGGCTTCATCATAAACTGACAAAATGAAATCATTGGCACGATCACCAATGGCATGTACTGCAACATGTAAACCTGCTTTGTCAGCACCCAATACCCAATTTCTCAGGTCAGTTGTATCGGTAATGGTCAATCCATGTGATCTTGGATCATCCAAGTAGGGCTGATGAAACCAGGCAGTTGTTGATCCGAGTGATCCATCTACATACCCCTTCAATCCACCCCACTTCACCATATCATCCCCCCGACCATTTTTTTGTACAAATGAATCAAGTCTTGCCCATGTTGCAAGAGGCACAAAAGAATACATCCTGATCAATGAATTGTTTTTAGCCGCAACCCTTCTGTATGTTTCAAGATCTGCCCATCCTCCATAAGAGCCCATGTCGCATACCTGTGTAACACCTCGCTCCAATGCATGCTCAGCTGCTGCTTTATAGTAAGCCTCCAATTCCGTCTCAGTTGGCGCCGGAATCGCTTTGTCGATGAGTGACATCGCTTGATCCTTGAAACATCCTGTCAATTCACCTTTTGCATTTTTTACAATCACACCCCCTTCAGGTGAAACAGTGTTCGCAGAGACACCTGCAAGCTGTATTGCCTTTGAATTCGCAAATGCCATGTGACCATCGTATCGGCTAATAAAAATGGGATGATCGCCTGACACTGAATCAATCCATTCTTTACTAGGTAATTCACCGCCCCAATTTTCATTGTCCCAACTGCCCTCCTTGATCCATGCAACTCCAGGATGCTGTTTACAATAATCACTGATGCGCTTGATGAACTCAGACTTGGTCATGGCATCTTTCAACTTTACACTTGAAAGCGCATAGCCTGCAGATAAAAAGTGGGTATGATTGTCTGTGAATCCTGGTACCACCATCTTCACCTCCAAATCAACAGTTGCTGCACCTTCAAATGCAGAAGCATCATTTCCCACATAAACAATCTTCCCATCTTTAATAGCCATGACAGCTGCAGTGGGATTCGAGGAATCTCCTGTCCAAATATTTCCATTTACATACAAGGCATCTGCTTTATTGGAAGAAGTGCATGCATGGAGAACAATACATACAAAAAAGAACAGGATAATTTTATTCATATGATTATTGGTTGAAATAATTCCACAAGAGTTTCGATAATTGTCTGGTCAGCTGCCATGCCTCGTTTTCATTTCCCCAACTGATGTCTTTGTTGTTTTTTGTGAACACACTGAAAATATATGGATGTTTGCCATTCACATACAGCACTTCGCTTCTGCTGGCATTTACTGCACCATTTTTGGAAGCAACAAATACAGCAGGGGGAATAGAAGACAATGCCTCTTCGTCCCAATACTGACGACCCATGATGCGCAGCATCTGATCGCTTGCCTCTTTGCTGATAACTTTCCCCTCTACAATGTCTTCCATCAATCGACCCATTTCATTGGGCGTTGTTTGTCCCCAGCCAAATATGGCTCTGTCCGCTTCCCTTCCGGGAGTCCTGCTGTTGACACGCGTAGCTTGATAACCCATGCTGTCAAGCAAATGGTTGATTCTCTTGCCAGTCCCTGCTATGCTTTGCAGCCATAAACTTCCAGTATTATCTGATATAGTCATCATCAGCATCATCACTTTACTCAATTCAATTTCTGTTTGTGGTTTAAGGTATGCAACAATGTCTTCTCCTGGATCATAATTCAACGTATCGTACCAAACCAACTTTTGATGATAACCCAATTCCTTTTTATGTATCCGATTCATGATGCCGATGAGAATCGGGACCTTCACTATACTTGCAGTTGGAAAGGTGGTATCGCCGTTGATGGAGACTGTTTGTCCATTGCGAAGACTCTTTACATATACCCCAATCTGTCCGTTGAAGCCCTGAATCAATGTAGCAATTTTCTGTTCTAATTTTTTATCTCTCTTTTGAGCAAATGACTGGAATAGAGACAAGAGAAAAATTGAAACAAATAAATATTTTTTAAGCTGATTGCTTGCCTGCATTTGATTCCTGAATTTTATGCAATATATATTTATTCAGCTTGTAATGCTCCTGTTGAGCAGGAGTGAGATAAAAGGCGCCCTGAATTTTCCCAATACAGTTTGGTGCACCACATAAGCATTGAAATGCCCTGTCCATTTTCCACTCGGTTGAAGGATAAAAAAAAGTAATGGGTTCACCAGGTTGAATATCCTTCAACGCAATCAATTTCATTTCAGTGGTATCAAAAAATGCATTGGGGTCACAACTGTGATTCACGTATTGTAAAAATTCAGGTCCCAGTAAAATATGCTTTGTATCGCTCAGTTGAACTGTAAGGTAGGTGGGTGCATCCAATACCTCCCTGGCAAAAAAAGGAGAAATTACTTCTCCTTTCAAAAATTGTTTGTTGGATAAGAGTCCCTTGTTGGCATTTTCATCTTCGACCAATAACACAAAAGAATGATCGGCAATGATCTTATTAGCGTTGGTGTTCATACCCCTATTACCCCCTCATGATGCCTTTCACAAATCCAACTGACTCGGCCATGCCCACCAATGGATCTGTCATATCCTTTTCATATTCGATGCTGCAAATACCTTTGTAATTGACTTTTCTCAATGCATCCATGAATGCAGGATAGTTGATGGCGCCTCGCCCAATTTCAAGCACCTTGGCATCTTTGGCCATGGCAGTTACATCTTTCACATGCAAATCAAATAAACGGTCACGGTATTCTCTCACTGCTTTTTCAGGTAATACACCTGCACGAAGCGTGTGACCAATATCAATGCAGAGTCCCACTCTGCTGTCAAAATTTTTAATACGGTCGTAAATATCTTTTGGTGAGGGATATAATTTATCCTCGGGACCATGATTGTGGATAGCGAGACGAATATTGGTTTCTTTTACTTTTGCCTCAGCATAACTGAGCAAATCCTGATTGGGCACACCAACAATCATTTCGACGCCAACTTTTTTTGCATAATCAAAAGCCAGATCCACAGCCTCTTTTGAACGCATGTAGATAACGCCAACGGTATAAACGTTGATACCGGCGGCGGCAAATTTTTTCTTTGCTGCTTCAATGGCTTCGTTAGAACTATTCAAGGGCAAATGAATCTCTTTCAATGATAAATTTTTCACGTTCAGCTTCTGCAACATGGATATCATTTTGTCAATATCAAATTTTGCAAAAGAATACCCAGCAAATCCAAGTGGAAATTCTGCTGCACTTTCAAATGATGGCACATCAAATGATGGTTTTGCAACTGCGCCTGCAATCCCCAGTGCAGATAACTGAATAAACGATCTTCTATTTTTCATAATGGCAATTTTTAGTAGCTGTAAAATTTAATTAGAATGCTTAAATTACTTAAAGTTTTAAAATGGCAAAATTTTTGCCCTAATATATTCACGCAATGCTTTTCATAACGATTGCTTTTTGCATAGTCTTGCTGGTTCTGCTGATCTCTTGGCTGAAATGCAACACATTCATTTCATTTATCATTGTATCATTGGCAGGAGGGCTCCTGCTGGGTATGCCACTGGAGAAAATCCCTTTTGCCATCCAAAAAGGTGTTGGAGACACGCTGGGATCGCTCCTGATGGTGATTCTGTTCGGGG
>JBEAYH010000135.1:0-5321 GCA_041159435.1 Bacteroidota bacterium
AAATTATTGAGTGTCGGATACAGTTTGCGTGAACCACAATTGTTGTTCAGAAAAATTGATGATGAAGAAGTAAGTGCTCAAATACAAAAATTGAAATCAGCGTCTATGTCAACTTCCGAAACTTTTTCATCTGAAGGTGAAAATGCTTATTTACCACTTAAGCCAGAAATTTCCATTGATGATTTCGGGAAAATTGATCTTCGAACAGGAATCGTTTTGTCTGCACAGAAGGTCCCCAAGGCAGATAAACTCCTGCAATTAGAAATAGATCTTGGTTTTGAAAAGCGAACAATTCTTTCTGGAATCGCCATGCATTTTTCTCCTGAAGAAGTAATTGGAAAACAGGTAATCGTAGTTGCCAATCTGGCTCCCAGAAAAATGCGCGGTATCGATAGCAATGGAATGATTCTCATGGCAGAAGACCTAACAGGTAAATTGCATTTTGCGCAAGCAGGTGATCTTTCCAAAGGAGGATGGAAAGTTTCATAAGCAACCATTTTCCAAAAAAATCCATTTCAAAATCATGTAACTTGAAGTACTTTCATACATGCAATTGAATGCATGAATTTCTAATACTTTAAAGTTCCTGTACATGAAGCCCAGCATAAAAAAAGTAGCAGTTTTGGGAAGTGGCGTAATGGGATCTCGCATTGCCTGTCATTTTGCAAATATTGGAATCCAGGTCTTGCTTTTGGATATCCCATCTCCTGCTGCGAAAGCGGATGATCAAAAATCGGTCAAAGACAAACTGGTAAATGATGCCTTGGCTGCAGCAATCAAATCAAATCCATCTCCGGTATATACAAAAGACGTTGTTAAGTTGATTGCAACTGGAAACTTCGATGATGATTTGTCCAAGATCAATCAATGTGATTGGATTTTGGAAGTGGTGGTTGAAAGACTTGACATCAAAAAACAATTGTATGATCGAGTTGAAATGTATAGAAAACCTGGCACCATCATTACTTCCAATACATCAGGTATTCCCATTCATTTGATGGCAGAGGGCAGGTCAGTCGATTTTCAAAAACATTTCTGCGGAGCACACTTTTTTAATCCACCTCGATACCTCCGATTGCTTGAAATCATTCCTACTTCATTGACTGATAAATGGGTGATCGATTTTCTAATGGAATATGGGGATTTGTTCCTTGGCAAAACCACCGTGCTGTGCAAAGACACACCTGGATTCATTGCCAACCGAATAGGTATCTATGGCATCATGTCACTTTTGCAGACAATGGAGAAGATGGGACTTTCCATCGATGAAGTAGATGCATTGACTGGACCCATTATTGGAAGACCCAAATCAGCAACTTTCAGGACTGCGGATGTAGTAGGTATTGATACCATGGTTCATGTTGCAAACGGACTCTTCGAAAATTGTCCACAGGATGAAGCACGTGAAGTCTTCAACATTCCTCATTGGTTGAAAGAAATCAATGATCGAAAATGGTTGGGTGATAAAACTGGACAGGGTTTTTTCAAGAAGACCAAGAATGCTTCAGGAGAGAAGGAAATTCTTACGCTTGATTTAAAAACAATGGAATATGCACCAAGAAAAAAACCAAAATTCGCCATCTTGGATGCAGCAAAACCCATCGATGATCTCCATGCAAGATTAAAGATGCTCTGTTCATCACCTGATAAGGTTGGTGATTTTTACAGAGCATTCCATTATAAATTATTTTCTTATATCTCTCATCGGGTACCTGAAATATCAGATACTGTATACAGCATCGACAATGCAATGATGACAGGCTTTGGTTGGGAGATTGGAGCTTTTGAAACTTGGGACTTGCTTGGAGTTGAAAAAACAGTAGCAGAAATGAAAAAAGCAGGATTCACTGTTGCTACTTGGGTTGATGAAATGCTTGCCAAAGGCCAAAAAACCTTTTATCAAGTCAAAGATGGCAAACGCTTTGCTTATTCTCCGCTCAATGGATCTATGGAAAGTGTGTATGCTGCGGGTCAGGAAAATGCATTTATTGTAATGAAGCATTTCGAGGGACAAACGGTGTGGAAAAACAGTGCATGCAGAACATATCACATCGGCGAAGACGTTATTGGATTGGAATGGTATACCAAAATGGGAAGTATCGGTGGTGAAGTGCTGGAAGGTATTCAAAAGAGTATTTCAATTGCAGAAGAAAAATTCAAGGGAATCGTTATTGCAAACAACGGAAATAATTTTTCAGCGGGGGCCAATGTTGGCATGATCTTCATGCTGGCAATTGAACAAGAATATGATGAACTCGACATGGCCATCAGAATGTTCCAAAATACAACGATGCGTGCAAGATATTCTTCCGTACCAGTAGTGGTAGCCCCACATGCGCTCTCATTGGGCGGTGCCTGTGAATTGAGTTTGCATGCTGATAAAGTTTGTGCTGCAGCTGAAACATATATTGGTTTGGTTGAGCTAGGAGTTGGATTGATTCCAGGTGGTGGAGGTTCCAAAGAATTTGCATTGAGGGCTGCAGATGAGATGCATGCAGACGAGCCTGAAACGATTACATTGAAAAATAGATTCATTACCATTGCCACAGCAAAAGTTGCGACATCCGCCAAGGAGTCTTTTCAATTGGGAATCATGCGCAAAGGGCAGGATGAAGTAGTCATGAACCTGGATCGAAGAATCAGTGAAGCGAAAAAATCAGTTATTGAATTGCATGATAGTGGATATGTAATGCCCCAACAAAGATCGGATGTCAAAGTTTTGGGAAGAACTGCCCTCGGAGCATTGATGGCAGGAGTCCATGTCATGGAACAAGGAGGATATGCAACAGCACATGATGCATTGGTTGCAAAAAAGCTCGCTTATGTGATGTGCGGTGGAGATTTGAGTGAACCTGCATTTGTATCAGAACAATATTTATTGGATCTGGAAAGAGAAGCATTTCTGAGTTTGTGCGGTGAAAAGAAAACACTCGAACGTATTCAAAGTGTACTCAAAGGTGGAAAGCCTGTCCGCAATTGATCCAATTTACCGTATATTTATTGTCCTCAAAATTGAACACATGAAACAATTTCATTTGCTCCTGGCATCTTTATTTCTGCTTACAGCCTCTTTTGCACAGAAAACCAAAAATACAACCATCAGTGCGCCTAAACCATCTATCTATGATGCGGGTCTGCTTGGTAATGTAAAATATCGATTATTGGGCCCATTTCGTGGGGGACGCAGCGGTGCAGTAACAGGAAGTTACAAATCCAAGAATACCTTTTATTTCGGTGCAACCGGAGGTGGGGTATGGAAAACAACCGATGGCGGAAGCAACTGGAAGAATATTTCAGACAAATATTTCGGAGGAACCATTGGAGCTGTAGAAGTTGCTCCCTCCAATGAGAATATTATCTATGTTGGTGAGGGAGAAAATACCATGCGTGGTAATGTGGCAGAGGGACTCGGCGGCATGTGGAAGTCAGAAGATGCTGGAAAATCATGGAAAAATATTGGATTGAAAGATGGCAGGCATATTACCAATATCATTGTTCATCCTGATGATGCAAATACATTGTGGGTTGGGGTCATGGGACATTTATTCGGCCCAAACAGTGAGAGAGGAATCTTCAAGTCAACCGATGGCGGCAAATCATGGAAAAAAGTACTGTTTGTGAATGAACAAACAGGATGCAGTGACCTTGTAATGGAGCCCGGCAATCCCTCTGTTTTGTATGCTGGTACTTGGCGCCTCATCAGGACTCCATATAGTTTGGAGAGTGGTGGAGAAGGAAGCGGACTCTGGAAAAGTACTGATGGAGGTGAAACCTGGACAAATATCTCAACTTCAAAAGGATTGCCAAAAGGTGTTTGGGGTATCGTGGGAGTTGCAGTTGCTCCATCCAACACCGATAAAATCTATGCCATCATTGAAAATGAAAAGGGAGGATTGTACATGAGTGATGATGGTGGTAAGACATGGAATCTACAAAGCAGTGATAATAATATTCGTCAGCGTGCTTGGTATTACACAAAAGTATTCGTTGATCCCAAAAATGAGAACTTGGTTTACTGTCCCAATGTCAATTTCATGAAAAGCCGGGATGGTGGTAAAACATTTCAATCACTGAGAACGCCTCATGGTGATCATCATGACCTTTGGATCGATCCCACTGATGGAAAACGCATGATTGTGGCTGATGATGGAGGTGCCCAGATCAGTTTTGATGAAGCCAGCAGCTGGAGTACTTATATGAATCAGCCGACATCACAATTGTACAGGGTCAGTACCGATAATTCATTTCCATATCGTGTATTGGCAGCACAACAAGACAATTCAACCCTTCGCATCAAGTCTGCAACATATGGTTCCTACATCACCGAACAAGATTGGGATATCACTGCAGGTTCTGAAAGCGGCTATGTTGTAGCAGATCCAACCAACCCAGATATCGTATACGGTGGAAATTATGGCGGATACCTTTCACGATTGGATCACCGCACCGGTGAAAACCGTGCAGTATCGGTTTGGCCAGACAATCCAATGGGAGCTGGGGCAGATGTGCTCAAATACAGATTCCAATGGAACTTCCCGATTTTCTTTTCTCCGCACAATCCAAAGAAATTATATGCCGCAGGCAATGCATTGTTTGTAACAGAAAATGAAGGTGCCAGTTGGAAACAAATTTCACCTGATCTTACAACCAATGACAAATCAAAGCAAGTTTCAAGTGGAGGTCCTATCACAAAAGACAATACTTCTGTTGAATACTACTGTACGATTTTCACAGCTACCGAAAGCAGTTTGGAAAAGGATCTATTGTGGGCTGGAAGTGATGATGGATTGATGCACGTTAGCAGGGATGGTGGTTCCAGCTGGACCAATGTCACTCCGAAAGATGCGCCGAAATGGATGATGTGGAACGCTATTGATATAGATCCATTTAAAAAAGGAGCTGCATATATTACGGGTACTAGATACAAGTTGGATGATTTCACTCCTTATATATACAAGACAGAAGATTACGGACAAACTTGGAAGCTTATTACAAGCGGTATCGATCCAATGCATTTTACCAGGGTTATGCGAGCAGATCATAAAAGAGCTGGACTTCTTTATGCAGGAACTGAATATGGAATGTACATCAGTTACAATGATGGAGTTTCCTGGAATTCTTTTCAATTGAATTTACCGGTTGTTCCCATCACTGATCTGACAATCAAAAACAATGATCTTGTTGTTGCTACACAAGGACGTGCACTTTGGATCATCGATGACTTATCTGTATTGCAGCAAATGGACCCGGCTATAAAAACGAAAAAACTTCATGCATATCATGCAAATCCATCCTATCGCATCCCTCCTGTAATGAACAGA
>JBEAYH010000151.1:0-11277 GCA_041159435.1 Bacteroidota bacterium
ATTTACCGGCAACTATACATTCTGGTACGAGTCATCACAATTGATGGCCAGACAGCTCAGTGATAAGAATAAAAAAGTAGAAGACAAACGTCAAGCCTTGCTTGACTTCATTGCCCGTTTCAGTGCAAATGCTTCAAAGTCAAGACAGGCAACAGCCAGAAAGAAAGCGTTGGAAAAACTTACCATTGAAGAAATAGAACCATCCAACAGAAAATACCCCGGTATCATTTTTCAACCCTTGAGAGAAGTGGGCAATCAGATTCTTACAGTTGATGCATTGTCAAAGTCAGTCGATGGAAGGATGCTGTTCGACAAGGTTTCATTTTCATTGAGCAAAGGCGACAAGGTTGCATTTGTAAGCAAGGACCCGCTTGCCGTGACTTCCTTCTTTGAGATCATCAACAATGAAATCAAAGCTGACAAAGGCAATTTTGAATGGGGTACAACCATCACGAAAACATATTTACCAATTGAAAATGGAGCTTTCTTTAAAGAAGACCTTGGATTGCTGGATTGGTTGAGGCAGTACGTGCCTCCACATATCACAGATGCAGACGAGCCTTTCTTGCGAGGTTTCTTGGGTAAAATGCTTTTCAGTGGTGATGATATCATGAAAAAAACAAAAGTATTGAGTGGGGGAGAAAAGGTGAGGTGCATGGTCAGTCGCATGATGTTGCAGAACCCCAATTGTATCATACTCGATCAGCCTACCAATCATCTTGATCTGGAGAGCATTCAGAGCTTCAACGAAGGATGCATCAATTTTCCTGGTATCGTTATCCTTACATCGCATGACCATACTTTCATGCAAACAGTAGCCAACAGGGTTATCGAATTGACACCCAAAGGTTCCATTGATCGTTTGATGACTTTCGATGAATATCTGGAAGACAAGCGTGTGCAGGAGTTGCGGACGGAGATGTACAGTTGATTATTGTCTGTGTTCTCCAAATACTGATCGAAGGGTATCAGATATTTCTCCCAATGTGCAGTAATTTTCTACAGCTTCAATAACAAGTGGCATCAAATTTGTATTGTTAGCAGCTGCTTCTTTGATGGCCGATAAGCATGCAAGTGACTTTTGCTGATTCCTGTTCGATTTTAGCTTTTTCAATCTTTCAACTTGTGCAACTCTTACCTGATCATCAATCTTGAAAACAGGGGTATTGGTAGCATCCTGCGTGGCAAATTGATTGACACCTACAATGATTTTTTCTTTTTCTTCAATCGCACGCTGATAGGCATATGCACTTGCGGCAATTTGCTCTTGCATGTATCCTTCCTCTATGACTTTCACACTTCCTCCTTTCTGATCAATGTACTCAATCAATTTATTTACTTCATGTTCCATTGCTGTTGTGAGTTGCTCTACATAGTAGGAGCCGCCTAATGGATCTGCAGTGTCGGCAGCACCACTTTCAAATGCAATGATTTGTTGTGACCTGAGAGCAACTTGGGCAGCTTGCTCTGTGGGCAAGCCAAGGGCTTCATCATATCCATTGGTATGCAAGGATTGTGTTCCCCCCAATACAGCTGCGAGCGCCTGGATGGTAACCCTGGATATATTGTTCAATGGTTGTTGTTGTGTAAGTGTGCTTCCTCCGGTTTGGGTATGAAATCTCAGCATCATTGCTTTTGGATCGGTTGCGCCCAGCTCTTTCATCATGTTGGCCCAAATCTTTCTTGCTGCTCTGAATTTTGCGACTTCTTCAAATAGGTTGTTGTGGGCATTGAAGAAAAATGAGAGTCTTTTGCCAAGCGTATTGATATCGATGCCTTTTTCCAATGCGGCTTTTACATATGATTTTCCATTGCTCAACGTAAATGCAGCTTCTTGCACAGCAGTGCTTCCAGCCTCTCTGATATGATATCCTGAAATGGAAATCGTATTCCATTTTGGCATTTCCTTGCTGCACCATTCCATAATGTCTGTGATGATGCGCATGGAGGGTTGAGGAGGATAGATATAGGTTCCTCTTGCAGCGTATTCTTTTAAAATGTCGTTTTGAATGGTTCCATTCAATTTGGAGATATCCGCTCCTTTTCTTTTGGCAACTGCAGCATACAAAGCCAACAGGATGAAACCTGTTGCGTTGATGGTCATGGAAGTCGATACTTTTTCAAGATCAATTCTATCCAACAAAATTTCCATGTCCTCTATGCTATCAATGGCAACGCCTACCTTGCCAACTTCTCCTTCAGCAAGTGCATGATCACTGTCATATCCAATTTGTGTGGGCAGATCAAATGCTACGCTGAGTCCAGTTACTCCCTGTTCCAGTAAAAACTTGTATCGTTTGTTGCTTTCTTCTGCAGTGGAAAACCCCGCATACTGCCGCATGGTCCAGAGCTTTCCTCTGTACATATCTTCCTGGATTCCCCTTGTGAAGGGAAATGACCCAGGCATGGAAGCGTCTATCGAGCTACCATCAGCCTGATATACCTTTTTGATCTCAATTCCTGAATCGTTGAATTTGTTTTCAGACATATATTTTCCAGATTTAACAAATGTACCGCATCGAGATTGAATTGGGGTTTGGTACTTCCTTATTAATTTTGCGTTATGGAAACATCTGCTTCAATGCCAGTTAAGCTGACAGCTTCTGCCAAGGAGGAATTATCAAGATTGTTTGGTGGGAATACTGATCCTTCCAAAATGCTTCGAATAGGAGTGAAGGGAGGAGGGTGTTCAGGATTAAGCTATGTGCTGGAAATGGATGAACGGAAGGAAAGAGATGAAGTACATGAAATCGAGGGACTCCCTTGTTTAATTGATCCCGCGCATCAATTGTATTTATTTGGAATGGAAATAGATTGGAAAACTGGGTTGGATGCCCGTGGATTTGTATTCAACAACCCCAATGCAAGTGCTACTTGTGGATGTGGGACTTCGTTTGCAGTATAGAGAACAGTCAACTGTTAACGGTTAACAGTTGACTGTTGACTGTTTATTTTTTTGATGAGCCAGATCCCAACGGCTTGTCTTTCGCTATATCAACCAATACAGGCGCAGCAACGAAAATGGATGAGTAAGTACCTGTAACTACACCGATCAACATCGCGAAGGCAAATCCTCTTGTTACTTCACCGCCGAATATGAAGAGGATCAACAATGTCAAGAATACGGTCAATGAAGTCATGATCGTTCTACTCAAGGTTTCATTGATGGCTTTGTTGATGATCACGCCTTTTGATTCAGATTTCATTTTACCGCTGTACTCCCTGATTCTATCGAATACAATCACAGTATCGTTCATGGAGAATCCAATCACAGTAAGAATTGCAGCGATGAAATGCTGATCAATCTCAAGCGGGAATGGAACCACGCCTTTCAGGAATGAAAAGACAGCCAATGTTACGAACACGTCGTGCAACAACGCGATGATCGTTCCCATAGAGTATCTCCAGTCGCGGAAGCGAAGGAAGATATAGAGGAAGATGGCAATCAATGCAAAGATGGTTGCTTTCACAGCACCTTTTTTCAAGTCATCTGAAATAGATGGCTGCACTGTTTGTGAGCTTTGCTTGTAAGATTTTTTGAAATCTGCATAAGAGAGTCCAGTAGGCAAGCTCTCTTTCAAACCATTGTACAATGCTACTTCCACAACAGAGTCAGCTGTTTTGCTCGGATTGTCGATCATGAACGAAGTGGTAATGTTCAAGGTTTTGTTGTCACCAACTGTTTTCAATACAGGTGATTCGCCAAATACATTCTTGAGTGACTCTCTGATTTTTTCATTTTGAGTGGGGGTGTCAAAGCGAACAGTGTAGCTTCTTCCTCCCTTGTATTCTACGCCCTGATCGAATCCATTGAACAAGGCACCAACACCCAGTACCAATACCAAAACAGAAATGATGTAGGCTATTTTTCTGTATTCAATGAACTTAAAGTTGGCATGCTTGAAAACTCTTTTACTGATGCCAGTAAAATATTCAAAATGTCTTTGCTTTTTGGTCCAGAAATCAGTTATTAAACGAGAAATCAAAATTCCGCAGAACAATGAGAGCAGTATTCCAAGGATCTGCGTAGTTGCAAATCCGAGGACTGGTCCTAGTCCAAAGTAAAACAATATAATCGCAGTCAGCAAGGTAGTGATGTGTCCATCGAGTACCGGAGCCATTGATCTTTTGTATCCTTCTGAAACGGCAAGCTGATAGCTTTTACCAAAATTCAATTCATCCTTGATGCGTTCAAAAATGATTACGTTGGTATCAACTGCCATGCCGATGGTGAGTACCAAACCCGCGATACCAGGAGCTGTCAACGTTGCACCCAAGGCACTCAGTACGCCCACTGTGAACAATAGGTTCAAGATGAGTGAAATATTGGCAACCCATCCACCAGTGTTGTAATACACCAGCATTAGGATGAAGATCACGATGAATGAGATACTGAATGACATAGCACCACCTTCAATTGCAGATGCTCCAAGTGTTGGTCCCACGACCTGCTCTTGTACAATTTTTGCAGGTGCAGGAAGCTTACCTGACTGAAGAATATTGGCAAGATCTTGTGCTTCTTCGATGGTGAAGTTTCCGCTGATCTCAGTATTTCCAGTTGTGATTGGATTGATTACGTTTGGAGCAGAGTAAACAACATTGTCCAGAACGATTGCAATGGCTCTTCCCACATTATTCGTTGTGAATTCACCCCATATGCGCTCACCTTGTTTTGTCATGGCCATTTTGATGGCAGGACGACCACGGTCATCATAGTCCTGTGCAGCTTGTTGCACAGCATCGCCTTCCAATCTTGCTTTATCGCTTCCTTCAATTGTTTTCAGTCCATATACAGGAAGGATATCGCTTTTTTGTCCTTTATCATTCAATTCAGGAACTCCAAATGCAATCTTTACATTTCCAGGAAACTGACTTCTCACGCTTTCGATTGCCATGTATTCGCTGAATGTAGCAGTATCTCTCGCAGCTATATAACCGAGATTCGGTGAATAAGCCATTTTTCCAGATGCATCCTGTTGTGGGGGGATGGGTTGGAAGATGGCAAAGAAAGATTTGACTGCAGCTGGACTGCTATCAGTCTTTGCAGCTGGCGCAGTTTTAACCAACTCACCGATGGTTGCAGCTTTGGTTGTATCAGTTTTTTGTGTGGCTGCAGCATTGGCGGTGGAAGCTGCTGTATCCTTTTTAGCTGTGGAACCAGCACCTTCGTAGTATGCTTTCAATGCTTTTTCAGCATCTTCAAATGGTTTGCTCAATTCTCCAATATTGTATACTTCCCAGAACTGGAGGTTGGCAGTTGCCTGCAAATATTTTCTAACACGCTCAGGATCGTCTTTTACGCCAGGGAGTTCAACGGTAATAATACCCTTTGTTTTGTCCAATTGAATATTCGGTTGCGCAACTCCGAACTGGTCGATACGCTTTTGAAGTACGTTGAAAGTATTGCTGATGGCTCCGTCTGCTGATTGTTTCAATTTGTTGATAACATCATTGTCGCTGTCATCAATTTTTACTGTGCGTCCGCCGGTACCTGCAAACAAAGCAGCAAGCCTGGCATTTGGATTTTGTTTCTTGTATGCATCTGCAAACAGGGTGATGAAATCTGCATCACTGCTGGCTTTCTGACTGATTGCTTCGTTGATGGCATTGTTCAACGCTGCATCTTTTGGATTGTTGGCAAGTGATCTGAGCAAACCCTCCAATTCAACTTCCAAGGTAACGCTCATACCGCCTTGCAAATCGAGTCCAAGGTTCAATTCCTGCTCCTTCGCTTTTTGATAGCTGATCTCTCCTGTGATACCATAAGTCACAGTCACATCTTTGGTGCTGTCCAATAGCCTGCGGTATCTTCTGTTGAACTCCAGGTCTTTTGCCTCGGTATCTGCATTCGGGAAATTGGCTTTTACGTAAGCCAAAGCTTTCGATTCCTGCTTCTTTTCGTGGTTGCGAACAACCAGTGTAAAATGAAGCTGGTAGATTGAAATGAGGATCAATGCAATCGCAAAAAAACGAACCAATCCTTTCAGTTGCATATAGTTAAGTGTTTGTAGGGCGGCAAAGATAGGGATTTTAGCCTCAAAATCAGGGCAAAAGGAGGTTTTTTGGAGTGCCGAAAGATGCCCCGAACTGTGACTAACTTTCTCCCAATTTATGGGGTGGTTTTTTAACTTTGCGCCAAATTAATTGTATGAAACTCTCCTCAAGATTGGATTTGTTTGCAGAACCTGAAACACTCAAAATGGCAAAGCTCGGAAGAGAGCTCAGGGCCAAGGGGGTTGATGTGATTGATCTGTCTCTGGGAGAGCCGGATTTTGATACACCTGTTCATATCAAAAATGCCCTTAAAAAGGCAGTGGATGACAACTACAGCCATTATACACCTGTTGCAGGGTATCCCGATTTAAGGGAGGCGGTTTGTACCAAACTAAAGAGAGATAACAACCTTGATTACAAACCTGAAAACATATTGGTCTCTACAGGTGCAAAACAGAGTTTGGCAAATGTGGTTATGGCCGTTGTTGACAAAGGGGACGACGTAGTGATTCCAACACCTTATTGGGTTACCTACTCTGAAATTGTAAAGCTTGCTGAAGGAAAAGTGACATTGGTGCGTACTTCCATTGAAAACAAATACAAGCTGACTGCTGCTGAATTAGAATCTGCCATCACTCCTGAAACGAAACTGTTCATTTTCTCTTCACCCTGTAATCCAAGTGGATCTGTTTATACAAAAGATGAACTTGCTGCATTGGCAGATGTATTCAGAAAACATCCGAACATCTTCATCATTTCAGATGAAATTTATGAGTACATCAATTTTGTAGGAAAGCATGAAAGCATTGCTCAATTTGAAGATCTGAAAGATCGAATCATCATCATCAACGGTCTGAGCAAAGGATATGCAATGACTGGATACCGTCTTGGTTACATCGCTGCACATCCAGATGTCATCAAAGCTTGCGAAAAATTACAAGGACAATATACAAGTGGAACCAATGCCGTAACCCAGCGCGGTGCGATTGAAGCATTGACCGGCGATCTAAAACCAAGCATTGAGATGAACACAGAGTTTGGCAGAAGGAGAGCACGCATGCTTGAGTTGTTGAAAGCGATCCCAGGCATCCAAATTGCAGAGCCAGATGGAGCGTTCTATGTATTTCCAGTTGTTACCGCCTATTTCGGAAAGAAGAACGGAGAAGAGCTGATCAAAGATGCAGATGATCTTTGCATGTATTTATTGAATACAGCGCATGTGTCAACCGTTACGGGTAGGGCATTTGGTGAACCAACTTGTATCAGAATTTCTTTCGCCAACAGCATGGAAAAAATTGAATCAGCTATGCAGCGCATCAGTGATGCACTCAAGAGGCTGGCTTAATTTTTTACCAGGCTATTCCATAATCTTCACCGTGATTGCTGGATCCTCCCCAAAGGCTCCCGTGTTTCCAGTCAAAGTATATTGCATTGATGGGTCCTGATGTTCTATCATCAAAACTCAATATATACCCCATCTTTTTCAAAGTATCTCTGACTGATTGTGGGGTGCGATCCTGCAGCAGAATGCTTCCGGGTCTTGGTTTTCGGTCATCGATTTTCATTCCGCCCAATGATAGCCAAAGCTGATTGCTGTTGATATTCGCCGCCTCCGTTGCTTGTTGTACTGTCATCCCAAATTCAACCATGTTGAGAAAAAACTGCAAGAGGTTTTGATCTTGTGTATCACCTCCCTGTACTGCAAAGGCAATAAATGGTTTTCCGTCTTTCATTGCGAGACTGGGTGTGAGTGTAACACGTGGACGCTTGCCAGGGGCAACAACGTTAAAAGGGTTTAAGCTTGAGTCCAACACGAAACTTTGCATGCGTTGGCTCATTCCAACACCTGTCTTGCCGGCAATGCATGCGGGTATCCACCCGCCGCTGGGTGTGATGGATACAACCCAACCTTCTTTGTCGGCTGCTTCCACTGAAGTAGTCCCTCTCCACAACCTATCCTGGTATTCCATATCCAACATGGCGAGTCCGCCTGAATCATGCGCTGGTACAAAATTTCTTCCTGCACTGTCGAATTCAGCAAATCCTCTCTTTGCCAACAGTTCTTTGAATGGATTTGTTTTTCCTTCGAATGGGTAAGGATCCCCGGGTCCTACGTTTGCAAGATTTTTTGTTGAATCAATCTGACCTGCACGAAGCTTTGAATACTCTTTGCTGAGGAGTCCCTTTATGGGAATCTGTGGACTAAACTTCGGATCACCGTAATAAAAATCGCGGTCTGCAAATGCCATGCTCATGGCTTGGTAAACAGTGTTGATATACTTTACGCTGTTGTATCCCATTGCCTTAAGATCAAAATTTTCAAGGATGTTCAAGGCTTGCAGCATTGAGGGACCTTGTGTCCATTCCTGAAGTTTGTACACATCGATTCCTTTGTATTTGATATGTGTTGGTGCTTCTTCAACAGGTTTCCAGTTGGCAAGATCCTGCTTGGTGATGAGTCCACCTTGCTCCTGACACCCGCGCACAAATTCATCTGCAATATCTCCTTTGTAAAATCTTTCAAATGCAGCCATGATCGCCACTTTGCGCGATGCTCCTTTCTTCAAAGCATTTTGCTCAGCTTCCACCATTTTTGAAAGTGTGTTGAATAAATCTTTTTGAACGAATATTTCTCCAGCTTCTGGCGCTTCTCTTTTTTCACCTAGGTGTGGAAGGAATACTGATTTGCTGTAAGGCCATTGTTTTAT
The DNA here is from genome assembly GCA_041159435.1 of Bacteroidota bacterium. Lineage (GTDB taxonomy): Bacteria > Bacteroidota > Bacteroidia > Chitinophagales > Chitinophagaceae > Pollutibacter. Next base: position 8,703 of record JBEAYH010000151.1, read on the forward strand.
TCTGTCTTTACCTCTCTCAATGCTATTGGCAGTTTGTGCTTCAATAGGATATCCAGCCGCCAATTGCATGGCGGGTTCCAACACTTCTTTCAAGCTTTTCGTTCCATACTCTGCCAACATGTAACAGAGCCCACCAGGTGTTCCTGGTGTCGTTGCAGCCAGTGGTCCATACTCAGGTGGAAAATTGTATCCTTTGCTCTTGAAGAATTCAGGAGTAGCACCTGTGGGTGCAACACCCATTGCACTGATGCTGAAAACTTTTTTTGTTTTCGGATTGTATATGATTGCCTGTGTCTCTCCGCCCCAACTGAGTACATCCCACATGGTGCAGGTTGCCGCCAGCATAGCACACGCTGCATCAACAGCATTTCCTCCTGCATTGAACAACTTGGCTCCAGCAGTTGCTGCCAGGGGTTTGCCTGTAATGGCCATCCAATTCTTTCCATGCAAAGGGGGCTTCTGTGTTTGTTGTGCAGTTGCTGACAATACCAGTATTGTCAATATCCAAAACGAGCATATTCTTTTCATACTTAAATAATCTGAAACTAAATGTAGTCAAAAAACAAATGTCGATCGAGTTCTGTTGCACTTGAACGATTTCGTAGAAATATATTTTGTACAGGATGGTATGCTGCATGGTTGCTTATTAATTATTACCTTCAGGATGAGAAAAAACGTATCAGCCAATGGCAAAAAGAGTGGTCACGTTGGGAGAAATCATGTTGCGGCTTTCTACTCCCAATCACAAAAGAATTTTGCAGTCAGAATCCTTTGATGTCAATTACGGAGGTGGAGAGGCCAATGTAGCAATTGCTGTATGCAATTACGGACTCCAAGGCGTTTTTGTTTCCAAACTCCCTGACAACTCAATTGGTCAATCTGCGATCAATCACATGAGAAAATTTGGTGTGGATACAAGCCGTATCATAAGAGGAGGAGATAGAATGGGGGTTTATTATGTAGAATCAGGTGCCTCTATCCGTTCATCTCAGGTCATATATGACAGGAGGGATTCCTCCTTTGCCAAAGCAAATGCCAATGAATTTGATTTTGAGAAAATATTGGAGGGGGCTGATTGGTTCCATGTTTCCGGCATCACCCCTGCGATTTCAAAAGAAGCAGCGAGCATGACAGAGCAAGCCTTGAAAATAGCTAGATCTAAAGGTATCACTACCAGCTTTGATTTGAATATCAGAAAAAAGATGTGGACTTCCGAACAGGCTGCGCCAGTCATTTCCTCCATGTGGAAATATGTAGATGTTGTCATTGGAATGGAAAAAGATTTCTTTGCAGCATTGGGACATCCATTGGATGATTTTGATTATGCTGGAAAAACGAATTTGAAAGTATTTGAAGAGGCTGTTCAGCAATTGCAGACGCGTTTCGGATTCAAATACTTTGCCTCAACGTTGAGGATGAATCAATCAGCTAGTTACAATGAATTGGCTGGATTCATTTCAGACGGAAAACAATTTCATCTCACCCAGAAATATGATATTCACATCGTGGACAGAGTAGGTTCGGGTGACAGTTTTGCCAGTGGTTTGATATACGGATTGATGGTGGGCAAATCCATGCAGGATGCTGCGGAGTTCGGTGTTGCAGCCAGTGCCCTTAAGCATACTTTTCCGGGTGACACCAACTATGCAACCATTCAGGAGATTGAAAATCTGATTCATACAGGCGTAGGTGCCAATGTTCAACGTTAAATTATTTCCATGTACAAGACACAAGAAATCATTGATGCCATTACCAGTCAAGGCATGCTTCCTTTGTATTTCAATGCAGACGAACAAGTAAGTGTCGAAATCTTTCGTGCATTGTACAGGGCAGGTGTAAGAACAATAGAATTCACCAACAGGGGAGAAGAGGCGCTTTCCAATTTTAAAAAATTGGTTGAAATAAAGAATGCTGAAATGCAGGATGCGATCATAGGTATTGGAACCATTAAAAATTTACATCAGGCAAAAACATATCTGGATGCTGGTGCCGCTTTTCTGGTAAGTGCAGGATATGATGGTGATGTAGCTGCCTATTGTACCAAACATGATATTTTCTATGGTCCAGGTTGCATGACTCCCACTGAAATTCAAGCCGCAGAAAATGCAGGTGTGAAGTTTGTGAAGCTCTTTCCTGGCAACATGCTGGGGCCGTCATTCATGGCGGGTATCAAGGATATTTTTCCAAAGATGGTTTTTATGCCAACAGGTGGTGTTGATACAACGAGAGAAAGTATTGAAGGTTGGTACAATTCTGGTGTAAGTGCAGTCGGGATGGGCAGCAAATTGGTGAGCAAAAAATTAATGGATGCGAGAGACTATGTCGGCATCGAAAAAATTGCAGCAGAAGTGTTGAGCATCATCAGTTCAATCAGAAAATAATTTTCTTTCATGAAAAAATATATTTCAACCATACTGACACTTTCTTTGATGCAGTTGGCTTTTGCGCAATACAATCCCTTGTACAAAAAAATTCCAAACTACATAGATGCGCCTGACGAAGAATCTAGTGCAATTGATGGAGTGCTCCGTATTTCAAAGGTTTCTATACCTGGCTATGCTTTTTTTTCTGCAGG
>JBEAYH010000032.1:0-3155 GCA_041159435.1 Bacteroidota bacterium
GCATAAACAAATTGGGTCTCCTGATCAAATTCAATCACTGGTGCATTCAATTGAACATCTTCGTATTTGATCTGTGTCTTTCCGAATAAAAAAATCTTCTTCGCATCTACATCCAACACCATGGAGTCTTGTGCCTCGTAATCGATTTGTGCCGGAATTGAATCTTTTGAAATTTTCAGCAGAACAGTATCTGCTTTGTTTTTGGGGGATGCAGTATCAGCTTTGCTTACAGATCGTATGGTGTCTTTTGAAGGAAGCTTGTTTTGCGCCTGTGTTGAAAACGTTAAAAAGGTGCATGCCCCTGAGCATAAAATCAAGAAAAAAAGATATTTTAAGCTAAATTTGCTAACGACCTGCAGCATAGTGATGGCAGGCAAAATTAACTAAATTATGTGGTAAGGATATGTGAAGATTCTTTGAATACTTCGCGTCAATTTGCCTGATTATGAATAGATTATCGTTTTCAAATTTGTTCTTGATGGGGACCCTCTCCTTGGTGATGGGCATTGCCAAAGCACAGCAAGCACCTAGCAAATCGCCCAAAATCAAAACCATTGTCATTGATGCTGGGCATGGAGGAACCGACCAAGGCGCAAAGGGAACCTACTCAACCGAAGCACAAATCACTTTGCAGCTTGCTCTGAAACTGGATACTGTCCTGAGAAATGAAATGCCTGATATCCGTTTTGTCATGACCAGGACAACCGATATTTATCACAACCCAAAAGAAAAAGCAAACATTGCCAATAGAGAAACCGGTGATTTGTTTCTATGTATTCACGTAAATGCAGCACCGCCCAAAAAAGAAGTAACTGGCTACAAAACTGTTGCGACCTACAAGAAAGTAAAAGGCAAAAAAAAGAAAATCTACAAGAAAGTACCTATTTACAGATACAGTCCGAATCCAGTTTATGGGACCTCCACCTATGTTTGGGCAGCTGACAGGTCGGATGAAAAAACAAAAGGAATCATTGAAGACGAGCGATATGAATCATCTGCCGAGGTCATGGAAGTACCAGATGTAAACAGTCCAGAAGCACTGATCAAAGCCAGATTATGGTCACAAAAATTCTTCAAGAATTCTGTTAGACTTGCATCCATGATCGAAGATGAATTTATAGGCAACGGAAGAAAGAGCTGGGGAGTACTTCAAAGAAATCACATGGGCATTTGGGTGCTGCAGGCAACCAATATGCCTGCTGTACTGGTTGAAACAGGATTCATAACCAACAAAGAAGAAGAGGATTATTTAAACAGTGAGGCAGGACAAAAAGAAATTGTGCGATCAATTGCAAATGCGGTAATCAAATACAAACAAATGATTGACGGGAAACCGCAATAACCAACCAACATGAAAATATCCAACGAAACAAAAGTAGGAACACTCACAGCCATTGCCATCACACTGCTGATACTTGGTTTTAATTTTTTGAAAGGGAAAAATCTTTTCAATAAAAAAGCAACCATGTATGTGACTTTTCAAAAAGTAGAGGGACTCAATATTTCAGATGCAGTCAAGATCAATGGTCTGAGGGTTGGATCTGTGGAGGGCATGCAAGAGGGAGACCAGAATTTAAAAAATGTTGTTGTTGGATTTCAACTTACCAGAGACATCAATGTGCCAGTTGATTCATATGGAAAAATTGAAGCTGCTCCACTCGGGGCTGCATATATTGTTATCACGATGGGTTCATCAAAGGAATATTTGAAAGATGGTGATACCATTCGTGGACTCGAATCACCCGGATTGGTACAGGATTTGAAATCTTATCTTGTTCCAACCATTGACAACGCCAATCATGCCTTACTCACCATCGATTCAGCTGTTAAAAAAATCGGGTCGGTATTTGACCAGGAAAACAAAAAAAATCTAAGTGAACTCTTGTCCCATTTAAATCATACACTTGAATTGTTGAACAACGAATTGACACCTGCAACAGGCGATTTGGCAAAATCCATTGATAATATCAATTCATTTACACAAAATCTGAAAAAAAACAACGACAGTGTATCTGCTATCATCAACAATACAGCCAAACTAACCAGAGAACTTTCTAGTGGACAAATAGGCAGCACCTTGGGTACACTTGAAAAATCCATCACCCAACTCAATGCCATTGTCACAGAAATTAAAAATGGAAAAGGCACCCTTGGCAAACTTGCTAACAATGATCAGCTGTACAACAATCTTACCAGTACCACCAACAGCTTGAACATTCTCTTGCAGGATCTGAGAATGCATCCAAAAAGATATGTCCAGGTTTCCGTTTTTGGCAAAAAAGAAAAGACAGCGCCACTTATGCAAGCACTGCCTGATTCAGCCAAACAATAAATCTTATGCAGTTGAAGCGTGCATATCTCATCATGTTGACAACAACATTGTCTTTCCTTTTTTCAAAGGGTCAGGTGGTTAGTTATGCAGACAGCACGAAACGAGATTCTACTAAATTCATTAAAATTCTTGCAGCAGATACATTCAGAAGGATCAAACAAGACAGCACGGGTGATTTGAATCTTCTAATTGGTCACGTGCAAATGAAACAGGAAAATACACTTTTCTATTGCGACAGTGCAGTTCAAAATATTCTCAACAATACGATTGAAGCCTTTGGCAACATACATATCAATGATGGCGATACTGTGCACACCTACTCCCAATACCTCAAGTATTTGGGAAACACCAAAATTGCAGATCTCAATGGGAAAGTGAAATTAACTGATGGAAAAGCTACGTTGACAACAGAATCACTTCAATATGATGTGAATGCAAAAATTGGCACCTATTTGAACAATGGAAAATTGGTCAACAAACAAACTACTTTGACAAGCAAGGAGGGATATTACTATGCTGACACAAAAGAAGTGTACTTTCAAAAAAATGTAAAAGTAGTTGATCCGGATTTCACCATGCAAACAGACACGCTGCTGTACAACATCAACAGTGAAATAGCAAGTTTCATATCCCCCACCTTGATTTACGATGCAAAATCAAGCATCAGAACCAGGTCTGGTTTTTATGATATGAAAAAAGAAATAGGCAGTTTTTTAAAACGACCTGTTATCAAAGACAGCTCCCAAACGATCATTGCAGATCAAATAGATTTCGACAAAAAAACCGGAGAGGGTCTCGCAAAGGGTAATATGCTCTACCAGGA
>JBEAYH010000079.1:0-7869 GCA_041159435.1 Bacteroidota bacterium
CAATTCACCTTCATCACCTTTAGTATCATATTCAATATTTAATAAATAATCGAAGTAATGGCCGATTTCTTCAATTATAATGCTTGTCAGTTTTTCCTTTGATAGTTCTGGATAGAAATCAGAAGTTTTGTTTTCAAGAAACTCTTTTTGTAAAAACATAGTTGGATTGCTCAAACCCTTTTTGCTAAAAGATGCCATTGCACCTTTCATTTCCAACTGTGAAGCAATAACGATTTCAATAGAATATTGCCCACTAATAATTCCCTCTAACAATTTAACTGCTCTGTTATCCCATTCAGACTTACTAAAATTTGGGCTTTTATCAAATATTTTGGATAAAACATCTGGATTAATAATACCATTTTGTATTGATTCTTTTAATATTGACGAGGCCTCAATTAAGGAATTCCTTAGGATGAATGGCAAATCTCTTGGTGGCTCATCTCCATTAATTTTCCATAAATAAGGACTATAAATAGAATACGGAAGTAATTTTTTATCTTTTATTTCTTTTTGTGAAATGTAACTACGTAAGGAAGGAGGAGTATATTTTTTTTGTCCTTTAACTGAATTGTTAACTAAAACGAATAAAGCACCAAAAAAGAATAGCCTTAGCAAACTTCGAAATGGAATATGAAGTGCCTTTAAAGAAGAAACAAATTTTTTAAACTTTCCAACAACCATGCTAGTAATTTCATCGCCCAACGCAAACCGCATTGAACGTCATGGTTGATCATAGAAATATCAGATCAAAAAAGCTGTGAAGCTTTTGAAAAAGGATAATGGAATAAAGAAATTGGATTTGACCCGCAGAAAGAGAGTCGCGGCTTTAAAAAGGATTGGATACGGTTTTCGCGGAAAGGCGAAATTACCTAATTAACTCTAATATAACGCAAATCAGCCATATAATATTGTGATTTTGACTGATTTAAATCAAAGTTCCATGTGACTTTGATCAGAAAAAATGGTTGTTTTTGAAACGAAAATTGAACATGTCTCAAAAATTAGGACTTAAATTTATTTAATATATTGATTTATAACATTTTACATATATAAAATAATTAACTTAAAGTTGGGTTTTAAAAAAACTGGACTCCCAAAAATCGAAAATTAGTCCAAAATAAAAATTTTAAATAAGCCCAATAAGGATTCAAAATACACTTACTTTATCTTTAAAATCGTTTTTACAATTGATCGCCTCATTAACCAACATGATCGTTTTTCTCTCATCGACCATCATCGTGCTTTCGATTATCATGTTCCTCTACAACAGAGAACTGAAAAATTACAATGGACTTTTGGCTGCATACCTCATCATTTTTGCCCTCTATGCGATCAGTCACAACCAAACCCTGTACAGTAAAAATGTATTTCTGATCGCAATTTTTTGGAACAATTTCTCGCCACTGTATCTCCTCAGCGGACCAATACTCTACTTCTATGTCAAAGCAACCTTGGATGATACATTGACTTGGAAATGGCACCACTTGATTCATCTGATTCCAACAGTACTCCTTTTTATTGGCATCATTCCCTACATCTCCTCTCCGTTTGAAGCAAAATTAGATGCTGCACGTTTGATTGCAAACGATCTTAATAACATCAAACAAATCAGAATGAATACAATCTTTCCCAATCTGATTGTATACTTCTCACGCCCATTGCTGATCCTATCCTATATAATTGCCGCCGGATTCATACTAATCAAAAAAATCAGAAATGAAAAAGAACCATCCAGACAATTTCTGCTGGTTACAAAATGGCTCGGCATCCTTCTAATCATTTCTTCCATTCTGATGCTGATACTTGCCATCATGGGCTCCAATCTTTTTACAAAAGATACCAACTCCATGTTGATTGAATTGCGACAATTGCATGTAATTGCGGGTGCATTTATGATGATCCTGCCACTCACATTGCTGCTGTTTCCACAAATTTTTTACGGCATCCCCGTGAGAGAAAATGATATTGAACAAAAAATAAATGTAGAAATCGCCCAAATACAAACTGAAAAATTCATAGATGCATCAAAGAAAAATCAAGCATCATTTAAACTACTAAGCGAAAATATTCTTGCTTATTTTGAGAACGAAAAACCTTACCTGGATCCTTCCTTCAATCTCACTTCGCTTGCCAGCTCTTTAAATGTACCCCAACACCATGTATCCTACTGCTTCAGTGATTTCATAGATACGAGTTTTACCAAATTGCGTGCGTCAAAACGAATTGAATACGCAAAGAGTCTGCTGCTGCAGGGCATTACAAAGGATTTCACCATTGATAAAGTTGCTGAAATGTCTGGGTTTTCCTCCCGCTCCACTTTCTTCAGTACTTTCAAAGAATACACTGGATTGACTCCAACCGAATTCGTTGAAAAAACCAAGTAAATTATTGGAAACCTTGGGTTTAATTGTACCTTTTGCGTTGAGAAAGATCATATAGTACAAACTTTACTTTAAATGATTGTTTATACATCCTGCCTCATCATCTTATTGTCCATTTTAATTTCCATTTTCAATGGGAGTGCAAACAAAAATGCATATTTACTTTCTGCATACTTTATCATCTTTAGCATTTACCCACTTACCTACTACTATACCTTTTACAGCAAAAATGATTTCATACTGGCAATTATATTCTATCAATTCTCTCCTCTTTACTTTGTTGCCGGCCCTTTGCTGCATTTCTATATCAAAGGAACTTTAAGAGATAAAATTGAATGGAAATGGATTCATTTACTTCACCTCTTGCCATTTATAGTTTCATTCATCAACGTCATACCATATTTGTTTTCATCATTCAGCCATAAACTAGAAATTGCTCATCTCATCCATCAGGATGCAGAGAACCTAAAAAAACTCGAATACAATTGGTTTATACCCAAAACGATTGGCTTAATCCTTAGACCGGTTTTTGTAGGGACCTATATCATTGAAGGCTTTTATCAGATCTATAGAGCAAAGAAATACTATCTGCAAGAAAGCAAACAATTTCAATTGATCATACGATGGCTCTATGTTTTACTGATCATTTCATCAGCATTTATGATCATCTATGGATATTCGGGAAACATTGCCAGGCAAAATGATATCAAGACAGCTTTTTCAATTATTGAAAAAATCAATTACATCATCGGTGGACTCTTTATTGTTTTCCCAATTTCAATCTTGATATTTCCTCAAATCTTATACGGAATACCCATACGTGAACGGATTCGCTCTAAAAATCCAGTGAAAGAACCTTTGAGTACTAAAAAATATATATCTGAATCCAATAAAAACCATGAATCCTTCAAAATACTGAGCAACAGGATCATTGAATACTTTGACAATGAAATGCCCTATCTCAAACAAGATTTTTCCCTCACAGAGCTGGCAGCAGCACTTAATTGCCCGCAACACCATATCTCTTACTGCTTCAGTGATTTTTTAGAAATCAGTTTTACTAAACTTCGTGCATCCAGACGCGTAGAGCACGCCAAAACATTGCTGCTAAAAGGTGTAACAAAGAAATACTCCATGGAAAAAGTTGCTGCAATGTCTGGCTTTTCCTCTCGCTCTACTTTTTTTAGCACGTTCAAAGAATTCACCGGATTAACACCTACAGAGTTTATTGAAGAGTCGAATGAAATCTAAAGCTCCTCTATACCAGCGCGCAAAAATGGAATGGTGGGAAGCGTAGAAACAAGTCGAATCTCCTCCGATACATTTGTTTCATTATCCAAAAACCTGAAAATTCTTTGAATGGGATTTTTCTGAAACATTTTTTTAAATACAATGTCGCCTGGCACTCTTCGCTTGATCAATACATTCAATAATACTTTATCAAACCAACTGTAGCGCTGATTGAATTTGGTGGATGTATAAAATGGCTTACCTGTTTTTTTCAATTGCGCAACAAGCATTGCTGATTGCTTTTGGATAAACATGAATGTAAATCCACTGGATGCCTTCGTTTGTCCGCCTGCTGTTCCAATAAATATTTTTCTTCCTTCTTCTCTCGGAAATTTCGCACTTGTCATGGGTATGATACCAAACTCTTCTTCATGAATCTGATACGAAACATTATTGAGATAATCTTTGATATAATTTTTCAATCCATCTATATATTGATGCTCTTCCAATAATTTCTCGGTAAACAATGTATACTCCACCAAAGCTTTGCGCTTTGTCAATGGCATCACATATACAAATGTTGTACCATGATGCTGACTCACCCTGAAGTCCATTAAGGTACATGCATTCAGATCAAATACATCTTCGCCTGTTTCAATCACCCATCCTTTAAAATGCTGTAACAAATGAAGCGCATTCTTTTGCTTCAATGGATCATCAAATAAAATACTGTTGAACAGATACGCTCCTTGATATTGTCCGCCTGAAGTAAACACCTGCACACCATTTTCATCTTGTTGAATCTCTTCCACGTTGTCGCGGACAACTGTAACATTAGGAGCAGCATCAATCCGTTGATAACAATGCTGATAAAAATCAATTCCCCTGATCATCTTATAGCGATACGCACCCAATTCTTTCAATGAAGAATACCCTTGCGCATGAAACCATGCACTGCCCCACTGCTTGCAAACAACAGATTCAAAAAATCCTTTCCCCTGCTCCCAAAAACACCATGTGCGGTCATTGAGATGCTTCTCTGATTTTTCAATCAATAAAATATTCTTGGATGATAAGGCAGGCTCAGCTAATATATGCATCACTAAACTCAATCCTGCACAGCCCCCGCCGGTAACAATGTAATCGTATGTGGTTGTAATGGTTGTAATGGTTGTAATGGTTGTAATGGTTGTAAGTTAATTAATAATATAAAAGCTCTATACTCTTGAATAGTAGATTTTGAAAGCCCCTGATCTAAAAATAAAATACCTGAAATAGAGGGGAAAAAATTTTCGTTTGTTTCGTTTATTTTGTTTGTTTTGTTTATATTTGAGGAAATATCGCATCAAATGCCGGTAAAAAATGCAGAAAAGATCAGTGTAGAAGATCAAAAAATCGCGAATCAAATAATAGGAATCTTAGCATCAACAGCTGGACGTTCAAAAAAGAAATTTCAAATTTGTATTGAGCATAAACAACAAAAAGACTTCATTGATCTACCAAACTTGGCATCAAACTGCTTGATCGATATCATTCAATGCATTGCAAAGGGAAAATCAGTAAGCATGATTCCCTCAGACAAGACCATTAGCACGCAGGAAGCTGCAGATCTAATAGGCGTCTCACGTCCACATATTGTAAAACTGCTAGAAGCTGGTGAAATCCCTTTTAAAAAAGTAGGAAGTCATCGTCGTGTGCTCGTTAAAGACATCGAGATTTATGAACAAAGACTCCAGAAAACAAGAAAACAAAAGATTAGCTTGCTGGCTAAACAGGCACAGGAGCTAAACTTGGGTTATTGATGATCGATGGTGGAGTAAAAGTTGTTTTAGATGCGTGCGTTTTATATCCTGCTCCCCTAAGAGACTTTCTACTGAATATAGCAGAGCAACAATTAATTAAGCCGCATTGGACAGATCAAATCAATGAGGAGTGGCTAAGAAATTTACTTTTAAACAGACCAGATCTTAATAGACGTCAATTAGAAACTACAATAGCTTACATGAATGAAGCTTTTCCTTATGCAAATATCATATACAATCATTCCATTCATTTACCTATCAACTTACCTGACGAAAATGATCTACATGTTATTGCAGCTGCTGCAAAGGTTAAGGCTGAATTTATTATCACATTTAACTTAAAAGATTTTCCTGAAAATGAAATGAAAAAGCTGGGTATCAGAGCAGTTCAGCCAGATCAATTTATTTCAACTTTGATAGAAATCAATCCAATCAATGTTCTCAAAGCATTCAACAATCAAGTCAAAAATCTGCGATATCCAAAAATGAGACCAGAAGAAGTTTTACAAAGACTAGAGCGATGCAACTTAAAAACTACAAGCAATAAACTAAGAAAAATATTATGAAACTTGGCTTGAAATAACAAGGACAACAACTACAACAATTACAACCACCACAACAACTTACAACCGTCAACTGTCAACCGTCAACCGTTCACCGCCTCCGGCGCATACTCCACCTTCCTGTTCTTCATCAACTGCTTGTCGCGCTGCACTTTTTCCCAATATTTTTTATGCACGTACAACATGCCAAAACTCTCTCCATCGTGTTTCCCCAGATGCTTGTGATGCATCTTGTGTGCCCAACGAATGGCACGCACGTAGGTATTGTTGCTTCTTGAAAACCATTTGAAGCGTTGGTGAATGATCACATCATGCACCATAAAATAAGCAAATCCATATGCCATGATGCCAAATCCAATTGCCTGCAGCCACCACATGCCGGGTTGCATACCTACATAAATAAATGTGATACTGGGAACAGCGAAAATCACAAAGAACGCATCGTTCTTCTCAAAAAATCCGGGTTCCACCTGATGGTGATCCTTGTGCAAATACCATAAAAATCCATGCATCACAAAACGATGCGTACACCAAGTGATGCCTTCCATCAATAAAAAAACACCCAGAACAATCAATGCGTAATACAATGCTACCATGCGATAAAGTTATGACTCTTTTGGATGATAAAAATGAGTTGAGTGTCTGATGATCATCATCTCCCTTACCCCTTCACCCTGCTTATTTTGTAACAAATTACAAGCCAATCAGTTCAAATAATTTCTATGAAAAAACTCCTCCTGGTTTTCGACGGCGCACACTTCTCTCAAGGTGCTTTTAAAATGGCCAATTTTCTCCACGAACAAGAACCCATGCTGGTCACAGGTGTATTCCTGCAACCGATCGACTACCGCGACATGGTAGGATACAACAGTTTGGGCGCTGCTTCGCCAGTCTCAGTGACACCCTATCCAACAGACGAATCTGCCATCACCAAAAACATGGCAAGGTTTGAAGAACGTTGCCAGCATGCCGGTATGGAGTACCGGACACACCGCGATACCGACATGTTCGCACTACAGGAACTGCAAAAGGAATCCCGCTTTGCCGATTTGATGATTCTCAGCTCAGAAATGTTCTATGAAAACATCGGAAAGGACCAGCCCAACGATTACCTGAAAAAAATCCTTCGACAGACTGAATGCCCTATCATCCTTGTCCCGGAAAACTATTCCCTTCCCACCAAAATAATGCTGGCCTACGACGGGAAACCTGATTCGGTCTTCGCAATCAAACAGTTTACCTATCTCTTCCCTCAGTTTTACAATTGGGATACAAAATTGATCACAATGGAGGAAGAGGAAGGTGAAGATTTTCCTCACCAGGACCTGATCGAGGAACTGGCAGCCAAACATTTTGCCAACCTGACAATGGAAATGGTCACAGAAGAAACCAGAAAAACATTTCATACCTGGATGAAATCACACAAAGAATACATGCTGGTTGCCGGTTCCTTTGGCAGAACCGAACTTTCCAATATCTTCAACAAGAGCTTCTTATCGGATATCATCAGGGATCATAGTATAGCGGTGTTTGTGGCGCATAAATAACAGTTGACTGTTAACGGTTAACTGTTAACCGTTTATTACCTTTGCGCACAAATCAGCTATCATGCAAAAAGGTCCCGTTTCTCAATTCATCCAACATCACTACAGACATTTTAACGCAGCTGCATTGGTGGATGCTGCCAAAGGATATGAACAACATTTGTTGGAAGGCGGAAAAATGATGGTGACCCTCGCAGGTGCAATGAGTACTGCCGAATTGGGCGTCTCCCTCGCTGAAATGATCCGCCAGGGGAAAGTGGATATTATATCTTGTACAGGTGCGAACCTAGAAGAAGATATCATGAACCTGGTCGCACACTCCCATTACAAAAGAGTGCCCAACTAC
>JBEAYH010000098.1:0-9777 GCA_041159435.1 Bacteroidota bacterium
CAGTAGAAGAATATGTGAGTGTTCAGGATATGGAAAAATCATTGAAAGTGCTGGTGGAGCTTGTTCAAATATGGGAATCGGCAGTGAAGTGAATAACTTTATGATGCCATTAATAAAAGATTACAGAACTTTCCTCATTATCAAATCAATTGTATGTTGATCTACTTTCTTCAGGTATCAAAGCAAATGAATTTGTGGAGCATGTTGCAGTCAGGCGGTGCGTTGATGATCCCACTTGGACTATTATTCGTAGTTGCACTTTTTTTCTTTTTTGAACGCTACATCGCCATTAAAAAAGCGGGCAAGCTGGATGATAATTTTATGAAAATTATTCGTGATCATATTGCTTCCGGCAACATGGCAGCTGCGAGAACCACTACTAAAAACACCGATAATCCTGTTGCCCGCATCATTGACAAGGGTTTGCAAAGAATAGGGAAACCCATCGATGCAATTGAGCGCAACATGGAAAGTGTAGCGCGACTTGAAATGTACAATTTAGAAAGAAACCTAAGTGTTTTGAGCGTGATTTCAAGGGCTGCTCCCATATTTGGATTTGTAGGTACACTCGCAGGACTCATGCAGCTGTTTTTTGATATCAATACAACTGGTGAATTTGTGTTGAATACCATAGCAGGGGGATTGTATGTGAAACTGGTTACATCGATTACTGGACTGGTTATCGGATTGTTGTCGTTTTTAGGTTTCAGTTTTCTGCATACTCAGATTGATAAAACTGCCAACAAGATGGAAGTGGCGGCTGCAGATTTTTTAGACATCCTTCAGGATCCCAATAACAACGCTTGAGTCAATGCAGATCAGAAAAAAATATACAGGTGAAGCAGAAGTGTTTACAGAAGCACTGAATGATATTCTGTTTATTTTATTGATGTTCTTTTTGATCGTGTCAACACTGGCAAATCCCAATGTTGTCAAATTATCACAGCCTAAATCACAGGGTGATACCAAAGCAAAACAAAATGTTGTGGTGTCAATCGATGCAAACAAACAGTATTATATTGGAACGACCCCTGTTCCGTTTGATTCATTGCAATTTGCGCTTCAGCCGATTCTTGCAAAAGAGAAGACAGATGTACCTACGGTAGTTATCAATGCAGATAAATCGGTCGAAATAGAAGCAGTGGTGAATCTGATGAAAGTAGCCAAGGGACTGGGTGCCAAAACAGTTCTATCTGTTGAAAAGGAATAGCTACAGAGAAGCCCCCATCCTTTTGCCCCACACTATTCTGTCCTTTCCCTGTAAATCTTTTTTGATTTCAACTTTTTCAAATTCATTGGATTCCAATAAATTTTTTACTGCTGTTGCATGGTTTTCGTGTGTCTCAAAAAATATCAATCCTCCTCTAAGTAAATGATTTGAGGAGAATTCAAGGATTGCCTTGTAAAATTGAAGTGGATCAGCATTGGTTACAAAGAGTGCCTGTTTCGGTTCATGGTCAATTACGTTTTTTCTTAAATCGATGGATTCTTCAGGCAAAATATAAGGCGGATTGCTGACAATGATATGGAAAGCAGGAAGCCCGTCATTTTTTGCTTCTGATAATATGTCAGCTTCTTTAAAATGTATAGATGCATTGAGTAATTCAGCATTTTCTTTTGCCAGAGAGATGGCAGCGCTGCTTTTGTCGATCGCCCATACTTCACAGAATGACATGGCTTTTTTAAGAGAAATGGCAATGCATCCAGAGCCAGTACCAATATCAATGATTCCACATTGTTTTTCAACAGGCCATTTGCATTGATTCATCTCTCTGATGATCAGTTCAACCAATTCCTCTGTTTCTGGTCTTGGTATAAGTACCCGTTCATCAACCTTGAACAGCATATCCTGAAACCAGCAATTGCCAATGACATACTGAATAGGTTTTCCGTGTTTTAATTCCTCTAACTGCTGGTTGAACATTACTTCCTGGTCGTTGTTCAACATAGCATCATGTTGAACCAGCCGTTGTGTTCTTGTGAGTCCGGTGATAGAAGACAAAACCATATCTGCAATCTGAGATGACTCTCTTGAATCATACATTGTTTGCAGATCATGCACGAGTTGCTGGTATGCTTCCTTGATCAACATCAACCAAAAGTAAATCATTTAACTTTGGTCAGTTTGCGAAAAAATAGTTTGCTGATGTCGGATCCATTTTATTATCATACAATAGAAAAAACAGTTTCAGCAGAATTTACTGATAGAGGAAGCAAGTTCATTGCATATGCATTTCCTGTTGTTTCAGTTGAGGCGTTCAAAGAATCACTGAATGAAGTAAAGAAGATGCATCCCAAGGCTTCGCACTATTGTTTTGCTTATCGGATAGGCCATGACGGAAATACTTACAGGGTTTCAGATGCAGGGGAGCCCTCTGGAAGCGCTGGCAGGCCGATCTTGGGACAAATAGACACAAGGCAACTCACCAATACACTTGTTGTTGTGGTGAGGTATTTTGGAGGGACCCTCTTGGGAGTACCCGGACTCATCCATGCATACAAAAGCAGTGCTTCCATGGCATTGCAGCTTACACCTGTTCTGCGAAAAAAAATCGAGGTCAATTACGAGCTTCAATTTGATTATACCGTAATGAACGATGTAATGATGGTGATCAAAAAATATGCATGTGCGATTTTGCACCAAGAACAGCAACTTTTTTCAATATTTGAAGTAGGTGTTCCAAAGTCAGATGAAGAAGAGGTGCTGCTAAAATTTCAGGAAATCAGAGGGGTAGAGATAAAAAAGAAAGCGACCCCATGAAGAAGTCGCTTTGATATACATCTTTTGTTTTTTTCTTATTGCATATGTTCTTCGTCAACCAAGATTCTACCACAGTTTTCACAAACAATGATTTTTTTGTGCTGGCGAATTTCGCTTTGACGCTGTGGAGGGATGGCATTGTAGCATCCGCCACATGCATCTCTCAACACGGGAACAACTGCCTTGCCGTTTCTGAAATTTTTTCTGATTCTGTCAAAGGAAGTTAATAAACGTGCATCAACTGCTGCACGTGCTTTATCTGAATGTGCCCTGAACTCTTGTTCTTCTTTTTCGGTTTCAGCAATGATTTTATCCAACTCACCTTTCTTTACTTTCAAGTTCGCTTCTTTGTTGGAAATGGTCTTTTTAATTTGATCCAGGGAGCGGGCCTTTTCAGCAATTTCCTCATTGGCGTCCTTGATATGTCTTTCAGCAAGTTTTACTTCCAATGTCTGCATCTCCAATTCCTTGGTAATTGCTTCGTATTCTCTGTTGTTTTTTACGTTGTCGCTTTGTTTTTCGTATTTCTTGATCAGATCCTGTGATTGAGAAATG
This sequence comes from Bacteroidota bacterium, assembly GCA_041159435.1. Classification (GTDB taxonomy): domain Bacteria; phylum Bacteroidota; class Bacteroidia; order Chitinophagales; family Chitinophagaceae; genus Pollutibacter. Next base: position 3,317 of record JBEAYH010000098.1, read on the forward strand.
GTTGCTTTCTTTTGTTCAATGAAATCATTGATGCCATTGATTTCCTCTTCGAACCTGGTTTCTCTTGCATGCAATCCCTGAATTTCGTCTTCTAGGTCACGCACTTCAATCGGAAGTTCACCCTTCAAAATTGCAATGTCATCCAGCTTGCTTTCAACTTTTTGAAGATTTGCGAGCGCAATGAGCTTTTCTTCTACTGAGTATTCTTTTACAGTTGCCATAATGATTTATAAAAAATAGTTGACCGGATTGGTTTTGTGGGCTGTTTTAAGGACGGCAAAGGTAGGGAATTTTTCGTTTAACATCTCTGCCAGAAGGTCCGATGTAAATTGTTCACTTTCAAAGTGTCCAATGTCCGCCAACAGCATTTTTCCCTCGGGAATAAAAAAATCGTGGTAAGTCAAATCTGCTGTTACAAAAGCATCTACTTTTAAAGATAAAGCATTGTTAATCAATTGTTTGCCAGAGCCTCCGCAGAGCGCAATCTTTTTGATTGATTTTTCTGGGATTTGATTGTGTCTGATGGTGCCTGTATGGAAGGTTTGCTTCAACATTGAAAGGAAGTCATGCATCCCCATGGGCTCTTTTAGTTCTCCCACAATACCCCCTCCCAGTTCAGAAAACTTATTTTCCAGGGGTAACAGATCGTAAGCCACGGTCTCATAGGGATGATGTTGGTGCATAGCAGCCAGGATCCGCTGTTGGATTTGTATTGGAAAAATCACCTCGATTTTTGATTCGCTGACATGTTCCCTGAAACCTTCTTTTCCAATAGATGGATGCGCCCCTTTCAATGGTGTAAAGCTTCCCGTTCCATCTGAAATGAAACTGCATTCACTGTAATTGCCAACAGCGCCTGCCCCTGCTTCAAAAAGGGCGTTGGAAAGTTTTTCAGCATGTTCACGGGGAACAAATACCACCAATTTTTGGTGTGTATGTTGAAGCGGCGCCAACACCTGTAAGTGCTGAAGTCCAATTCTACGGGCCATTTCACCATTGACACCCCACATTACATTGTCGAGGTTGGTATGAATGGCATATACTGCAATATCATGCTTGATGGCTGTTACAAGTAAAGATGCGATTTCATCTTTCGGTTCCAGGCTTCTAAGTGGTTTAAAAATGGGAGGATGGTGTACAATGATCAGATTGAATTTTTTCTCAATTGCTTCATCTAAAACTTGTTTTGTAAAGTCAAGCGAGGCAATAGCTCCACTGCAATGCTGCTTTCTATCCCCACAGAGGAGTCCCGCGTTGTCATATGATTCCTGCAATGCAAGCGGTGCCTTTGTTTCTAAAAAGTTAATTATGTCTGCAATTGAAAGCATTTGCGTAAGATTTATAAAAATTGAAATTACTTTACTTTATTATTTATGCGAAGGTCCTGGATTTATTTGTTTGTTTTGCTTGTTTTTTCAACTCATGTGGGATTTACACAGAAACTCCTGCATGATTGGGAGAATTACGTGACTGCCATCAGAGATAAGCCGGTTTCAATCAATGTAGACCTGGGCATCCAACCTTTTGTGCCGCTCACAGATATGCCATTTGTAATGATTGTCAGATTGAAACTGCAGGAATCTGATGACAATGGAATGCCTTCGCAGGATGAAGTGATGGTGTTGAATAACCTGGAGGAAAAGTTGGTAGATCAATTGTCGCGCGGACAAGGTGCTTTGTACGTTGGAAGGTTTACACAAAGAGGCATAAGAGAGTATTATTTCTATACAAGTGATACGTTGGGATACCAACAAAGAATGGGGAATGCTTTTGTAACTTTTCCATCCTATCAATGGTTGGCCCAATCCAAAAGGGATGAGGCATGGCAGAATTATTTATCTGTTCTGTACCCTTCAGCAATGGATAAGCTGCTGATTGACAGCAGGAGGCAACTAGATCTTTATTTAAAGGACCATACCAGTAGCACTAAAAAAAATGTCTTGTATTATTTTGAATTTCCCGATGATGTATCATGTAAAGCATTTCTGCAAACAAAAGGATTCTCAAAGTATACCGTCAACCAATATACCCGAAAATCAGGCGGAAAGGGCATCTCCTTGATGTTTTCATCCATCGAATCAATTGACCGCAAGTGGATGGAGGCAACCATGCCCGTTTTATTTTCTGAGTCAAAAAAGCATGGCGGATTATACAAAGGTTGGGAGATCGAATGATGGGATTATCTTTGTGTTCAATTCACTTTAAAATCAATTCATATGTCAGTTCAAAAAGGTCAGTCAGCGCCAGATTTCAAATTGTTCAATACAGATAAAAAGGAAGTCAGTTTGCAGGATTTCAATGGCAAAAACCTCGTCATTTTATTTTTTCCTCAGGCATTCACAGGCGTATGCACTACCGAGCTTTGCAGCGTGAGAGACAATCTCAATGTTTACACTTCCCTCAATGCCGAAGTTGTTGGCATTTCAGTTGATTCAATTTTCACTTTGGCAAAATTCAAGGAGGAGCAACAATACAATTTTCCACTGTTGTCTGATTTCAATAAAACAGTAAGTCAGGCATATGGTGCATTCTATGATGAATTTGTTTTTGGTATGAAAGGCGTATCACGCAGAGCAGCTTTTGTGATCGATCAAAAGGGAACAGTTCAGTATGCGGAAGTGCTGGAAAGTGCAGGTGATTTGCCCAACTTTGATGCAATCAAATCAGCATTGTCTGGGTTGAATTAATCGCGTAAAAATTACTTATTAGCAAGAGTCATACAATTGTATGGCTCTTTTTTTTGATAAATGCGTTAACTTCGAAATAGCATATAAGCCATGAAGTCCATTTTTTTGATATTGTTCACCATCCTTTCGCTTGCCTCCTTTGGTCAGGTGAAAAGAGTTACCATGAGCGAACATGTCAAAAGAACTGTGATTTATCCGAATCCTGCCAGGTCCTTCATTCAAATTCAATTCAAACAACAAACGCCTGTCCCCGCAATATTGGTGATCTACAATTTCATTGGTAAAAAACAATTGGAAGTAATGAACCCCGGGTCGAATGTATACCTCGATTTAGCAGATTTTCGCAGAGGCTTGTATATATTTCAGTTCAAGGATAAAAACGGACAAATCATCGATTCAGGCAAATTTCAAGTTGAGAAGTAATCAACAGACCTGAACAATCAGAAATTTCAAGTAATTGGTGTTTTCTAATCCCCTGATAATGGGATGATCAGGTGATTGTGCCTGGAATACTACTTGTCTCAAACTTCTTCTCGCATCTTTTGCCGCCATTTCAATGATTTCATAAAACAAATCAGGTTGAACCAAGTTGGTGCATGATGAAGTAACCAGAAATCCTCCGGGTTTCACCAATTTCATTCCTCTCAGATTGATTTCTTTGTAGCCACTGATGGCTTTCTGAATATTGTCCCTTGTCTTTGTAAATGAGGGTGGATCTAGCATCACCACATCCCACTTTTTTCCTTCCTTGGACCATTCTTTTAGAGCATCAAAGGCATTCACACATTGAAAAGAAATATTTTTCAGGTTATTGAGCGCTGCATTTTCTTTTGCATGTTCAACTGCAGCGGCAGAAATATCAAGTCCCAATACATGCTTTGCACCATAATGAGCGGCATGAATTTCAAATGTGCCGGTATAACAAAATGCGCCTAACACATCTGCATCACGGACGATGTGTTGGATGGCTCTTCGGTTGTCTTGCTGGTCAAGAAAATAACCCGTTTTCTGTCCTTTTTCAATATCAACGATGAATTTCAATTCATTCTCAACGATGGGAATTCGCGTATTGAAGGGGGCGGATAAAAATCCTTTTCTCTGGTCCAATCCTTCCAGTTCACGAATGGGTACATCATTTCTCTCGTAAATACCTTTTGGATTAAAAATTTTTTTCAGTGCGTCTGCAATTTCATTTTTCCATTTATCAATTCCAAGTGCAAGTGTTTGAATCACAAAATAATCATTGAATTTATCAATGATGAGCTGCGGCAATCCATCCGCCTCGCCAAAAATCAGTCTGCAATTTTCCGTGTAGCCAATTTTTTTCCTGTAATTCCATGCCTGTAAAATGGCATTGTGAAAAAAATCAGCATTGATATCTACTTGCTTCTCACGTGTCAAAAGTCTGACCGGAATTCTTGAAATCGGATTGACGTATCCCTTTCCAATAAATTTCTCATCATGGGCATAAACTTCGGCAATATCACCAGGTGCTATTTCATCATCCATGAGGTTGATTTCATTGGCAAAAATCCATGGATGTCCGTTTGCAACTCTGCTGCTGATCTTTCGCTTGAGAACCACTTTCTTCATCCCCCAAAGGTAAACTTTCGTGGAAATGACTGAAATTCGCATTTCACTGGCAAAAACCGCCATTTTGACTCATCTTAGAGCACTGGCAAGCCATTTGAAGCGTTCAACATGTAAATTTTAAACTATGGACGAGAAGGAAACAGTGCACAATTCCGAAAGTGAAAACCAGCAGGACAACCAAGAAGCCTCTGTTGAGGAACTCAATGAGCTGGATGTCTTGAAAAAAGAAGTGGAAGAGCAAAAAGAAAAGTTCATCAGGCTCTACGCAGAGTTCGATAATTTCAAACGCAGAAATGCAAAAGAAAGGGTGGAACTGATTCAAACCGCTGGCAAGGAAGTTATTCAATCGATGCTGGAAGTATTAGATGATTGTGAGCGTGCAGAAAAACAGATGAACCAAAGCGACGACTTGGATCAGATCAAGATGGGCATCGGACTCGTTTTTAATAAATTCAGAAATGTAATGCAGTCCAGGGGTTTGAAGGAAATGAAATCAATTGGAGAAGCATTCAATCCAGATTTTCATGAAGCGATCACTGAAATTCCTGTTCAAGATGAAAAGATGAAAGGGAAGATTGTTGATGAGGTTGAGAAAGGGTATACACTCAATGACAAAATCATTCGTTTTTCTAAAGTGGTTGTTGGTAAGTAAATCGCATCCCCAATAAAAAATTATGGCGAAAAGAGATTATTACGAAGTATTAGGTGTTGCGAAATCAGCAAGCGCTGATGAAATCAAAAAGGCTTACCGCAAAGTGGCGATGCAGTTTCACCCCGATAGGAATCCGGGTGACAAAGCAGCTGAAGAAAAATTCAAGGAAGCTGCAGAGGCATATGAGGTGCTGAGTGATCAGGAGAAGAAAGCACAGTATGATCGTTTTGGCCATGCTGGGTTGAATAACCGTGGCGGCTTTGGCGGAGGCCAGGGAATGAACATGGAAGATATCTTCAGCAATTTTGGAGATATTTTCGGCGATGACATTTTCGGAAGCTTCTTTGGTGGAGGCGGTGCGCGTCAGCGTGGTGGAAAAGCACGCGGCACCAGGGGAAGCAACCTGCGGATCAAATTAAAAATGAATTATGAAGAGATTGCAAAGGGTGCGAATAAAACAGTCAAGGTAAAAAAGTATACCAGTTGTTCTACATGCAGTGGTTCAGGTGCAAAAGATAAAAATTCTGTTCAAAATTGTTCAACTTGTAATGGATCCGGGCAAGTCAGAAAAGTAACCAGTACTTTTCTGGGCCAGATGCAAACAGTAGGTACATGTCCCACATGCAACGGGGAAGGTTCAACCATTACAAATAAATGTACATCATGCAAAGGCGAGGGAAGGGTTTACACAGAGGAAACGATCAATATTGATATACCTGCAGGTGTTCAAGATGGCATGCAATTGAGTTTGGGCGGTAAAGGAAACATCGGTGAGCGTGGCGGAGCTCCAGGTGATTTGATTGTTTTAATCGAAGAAGAATCGCATCCGGATCTGCAGCGTGATAACCTGAATGTTATTTATGACATGCATGTCAGTATTCCTGATGCAATTTTCGGTTCCAATGTAGAAGTGCCTACGATCGATGGCAGGGCGAAAATTAAAATTCCTCCAGGTACTCAGAGTGGAAAAATATTCAGACTCAAAGGAAAGGGATTTCCATCCATCAATTCATATGAGCGAGGTGATCAATTGATTCATGTGAATGTGTGGACACCTCAGGAACTCAGCAATGAGGAAAAGGAGATGATCGAAAAACTGAAGGATTCCAAAAATTTTCAACCACAGCCAGAAAAAAATGAAAAAAGTTTTTTCACAAAAGTGAAAGAAATGTTTGGGTAGATCTGTCAAGCCTCAAGCTGCATGATCTCGCCCAAATTGCGGCCCAATCCATCATAATCCAGTCCATAGCCAACGACAAACAGATTCGGAATTTCAAATCCCAAGTAGTCGATTTTAATCGGATGTACTGTAGCTTCTTTCTTATGCAGGAGCGAACATATTTTCATTGATGCAGGCTGGTGGTCCATTATTTGAGGCAGAAATGCATGCAGGGTTTTTCCGGTATCAACAATGTCTTCAATCAGGATGATGTCTCTGCCGTGCAAAGTAGCTTCGAGTCCGATTGCAGTTACCACATTTCCGGTTGAGTTCATTCCTTTGTATGAAGCAAGCTTGATGAAACTGATGG
>JBEAYH010000142.1:0-3374 GCA_041159435.1 Bacteroidota bacterium
TGTATTATATTCCTTATCAGAAGAAATATCATCCATGTTAAAAGACTGTGGTCAAAAGACTTGTCCGGCTGGCCTTCCAGGGATGCCAATATCATCCTCTTGGTAGAAATCGTATTGATGATGCTTTTTTTAAACATGAATGCAGCTGATGGTTTACTACAACTCAAAGGAGTTGAGCCTTATTCCAATCATGCAACAGAAAAATTCCATGTATCCTCTTTATTGCATCCATTGTTGGAAAATTTTTCAATCCAAACACTGATGATGATTGAGAGAATTTGCTGGTGGCTGCATATTCTTGGGGTATTGGGCTTTTTGAATTATTTGTCTGTATCAAAGCATTTACACATCATATTGGCTTTCCCGAATGCCTATTTTTCAAGACTGGAACCCCAGGGGAAATTGAAAAATATGCCTACAGTTCAAAAAGAAGTGCTGTATGCTTTTCAGCCAGAACTGGCACCGGCCGTTGCAGCTGATCAACCCCCCGCTTCTTTTGGAGCAAAGGACATCGATGACTTGTCTTGGAAAAATCTGCTTGATGCTTTCAGCTGTACAGAGTGCGGAAGATGCACAGCAGCATGCCCGGCCAACCAAACAGGAAAAATACTTTCTCCAAGAAAAATTATGATGGCGACACGTGACAGGGCAGAAGAAATAGGATCCAAGATCCATCAGCAAACAGATTGGAAATCTGACAATCGTTCGTTGTTGTATGATCATATATCTGAGGAAGAGATACGTGCATGCACTACTTGCAATGCCTGTGTAGAAGCTTGCCCTGTAAGCATCAATCCATTGGATATCATTGTAGAATTGAGAAGGTATCTGATCATGGAAAAGAGTTCATCTCCACAGGAATGGACATCCATGTTTGGAAACATAGAAAACAATTTTGCGCCCTGGAAATTTTCTCCGGATCAGAGAATAAACTGGACAAAAGAATCATCATGAAAGTTCCCATTTGGTCAGAAGAAGTAAACAAAGGCAATCAACCTGAAATTCTTTTTTGGGTAGGATGTGCAGGAAGTTTTGATGCAAGGGCTCAATCCATCACAAAAGCCTTCACCGCTATTTTAAACAAGGTGGGTATTTCATATGCCATATTGGGTGCGGAGGAAATGTGCACAGGAGATCCTGCAAGAAGGGCCGGCAATGAATTTCAGTTTCAAATGATGGCCTACCAAAATATTCAACTTTTGAATGGCTATCAGGTGAAAAAAATTGTAACTGCATGTCCGCACTGCTTCAATACCTTAAAAAACGAGTATCCTGAATTGGGTGGGCACTATGAAGTCATTCACCACAGCACCATGCTCCAGCAATTGATTGATGAAGGAAAAATAGTACTCAACGAAAACGGCGCATTCAAGGGAAAGAAAATTACTTTTCACGACTCGTGCTATTTGGGAAGAAGCAATCAAATTTATGATGCCCCCCGATCTGTTATTGAAGCCTTGGATGCATCACTCGTTGAAATGAAACGCTGCAAAAGCAATGGACTCTGCTGTGGTGCCGGAGGTGCCCAAATGTTCAAAGAAGAGGAAAAAGGAACAAGCAGGGTCAATCTCGAAAGAACATCCGATGTGCTGCAAACAGGTGCTTCAGTTGTTGCTTCTGCATGCCCCTTTTGCAATACCATGCTAACCGATGGCATCAAATTGAATGAAAAACAAGAAGAGATCAAAGTACTGGACATCGCTGAATTGATCGCACAATCCATTTAAACATGAACCTCGCATATACTCATTTATTGCCGACTGATTTCAGTGACGAATCCAGGGTTTGGATCTATCAATCCAATCGCTTGTTCACCATTGGAGAAGCAATGGAAATTGAAAAAATACTGGAAAAATTTGCTGCGCAGTGGACATCTCACGGCACACCTGTCAAGGGATTCGGAACGCTGTTTTTTGGCCAATTTATCATCCTGATGGCAGATGAAGCTCAAACAGGCGTAAGCGGCTGCAGCACCGACAGTTCGGTGAGAATGATCAAATCAATTGAATCCACCATGAAAGTGGCGCTCTTCGAAAGAACCAACCTTTCCTTCTTGGTGAAAAACAAAGTCGAAATCCTCCCCTTGCAACAAATCCAATATGCATTGGATAAAGGTTTTATCGATGAACATACCCTGTTTTTTGATAATACAGTTGCAACCAAAGGCAATTTGATCAACAATTGGATCCTTCCCCTCGGAAAATCCTGGTTGTCAAAGCGTTTTCTGCCCCAAAATTAACAGATGACAATTTGTCACTTTGTCCGATTTCATTAATTTTGCAAAATGTTTGAGATCGAACAAAAACTGATAGATGAATCCCGTCAGGGAGAGGCATATCAGGGTGCTACCGATACCCTTTCAGCTTCAAACAAACACTTCTATATAGAAAGTTATGGCTGTCAGATGAATTTCAGCGACAGTGAAATCATTGCTTCTATTTTACAAACCAGTGGGTTTGGTTCAACAAGGGATGTTGACCAGGCTGACCTGATTCTGTTAAATACCTGTTCTATCAGGGAAAAAGCAGAGCAAACGATCAGAAAGCGGCTTACTGAATTCAAGAAAATCAAACGAAAAAATCCTTCTCTTCTTATTGGTGTGTTGGGATGTATGGCTGAGCGACTCAAAAGCAAACTACTGGAGGAAGAAAAACTGGTTGACATCGTTGTTGGTCCGGATGCTTACCGCACTTTGCCACAACTGATTGAGGAGGCTGAAACTGGAGGAAAGGCTGTAAATGTATTGTTGAGCAGAGAAGAAACATACGCTGACATTGCTCCTGTGAGGATCAACTCAAATGGAATCACAGCATTCGTGAGTATTATGAGAGGCTGCAACAACATGTGCGCTTTCTGTGTTGTACCTTTTACCAGAGGAAGAGAAAGAAGCAGAGATCATGTTTCAATTGTAAATGAGTGCAAAGATTTATTTGAGAGAGGATTCAAGGAAGTAACCTTGCTGGGACAGAATGTAGACAGTTATTATTGGGTAGATCCCATTAGTGAACAGGTCTTTAATTTTGCCAATTTGCTCGAAAGAATAGCCTTGATTAATCCAGAAATGAGGGTTCGGTTCAGTACTTCACATCCAAAAGATATAACTGATGAGGTCTTACATGTCATGAAATCTTATGACAATATCTGTAAATACATACACCTTCCGCTTCAAAGTGGGTCGACTCGTATACTTCAGCTGATGAACAGACCATATACCAAGGAGTGGTATAAAGCAAAAGTTTCCAGAATTAAGGAAATTATGCCAGATTGTGCCATTAGTGCTGATATTATAGCAGGTTTTTGTACAGAAGAAGATCAGGATCATCAGGATACCCTTGAAGTCATGAAATTCAGTGGCTATGACTTCAGTTATATGT
>JBEAYH010000194.1:0-8224 GCA_041159435.1 Bacteroidota bacterium
GATTAGCTCTGCAATACTTTTTCTGCTTCCTTGATCATGTCTTTTCTGATCATGTATTCGAAGTATCTTTTGTCGCTTTCGCTTCTGATGCTTTGCACCAAAGGCTCATCCCAGTCTGAAATCAGTTTGAACTTTTCATTTACCCCATTGAATATTTCACTTCTGACCTTCTTTTGGAGTCCAATGTTTTTATCTTTAACTCCCAATACATAATTGATTTCACTGATGGTTGCTGTCTGGTTTGATTTTGATTTGTCCAGCAACATATGAATCAGGCTTTTTTCGATATCTGAAAATTCGAATTTAAAATTCTTTGAAGTGGGGTTTGATAATTTGATGCTTGATATTTTTCTGTCTAACCATCGTTTAATTACTATAGCCATTGCAACTATAAAGATGATTCCTCCTGCAATCCAGATCCAGGTATAATTTTTGATGGGTTCATAAATGGGTTTATCGATACTTTGAAATGCATCTAAATCAAATTGAACTGAATCAATCTTACCTGTCTCTCTGCTAATTGAATACAAGTATTTGTTCAGGTGATAAACTGCGTTCAGATCTGTTATCCGCATATACAGTTGCGCAAAGACATTGTCATTTAATTTTAAAATAGCATTGTTTTCAAAGTCAAATAAATAAAGTTGTTCAAATGCAAGTACCATGAGGCCTTTGTAAGTACTTAAATAGAGTGTAGCGTCTTTTAAAATATTGATTGTTTCTTCTGAACTCTTGCCAATGGCTGTCCAATCATTTGTTTTTAAATTGAAGTTGTAAGCGATCGGGGTAATTTTTCCGTACTGGTATTGATTTTCTTTCAACGCAGCATTTACATCTACCCTGTATGGGAGATAAAGTATATTTTTTTTGAAATCAAACCAGGGGTTGTTGGTTTTAAATAATTGATTAGGAATTTCTTCATTGGTTTTGAGCACGCTCCACTCCTTGCTTTTTTGGTCAAATTTTCTGATCAAACCATTGTTTTTCCAAAATCCGTATCCTCCATAGTTATAGAAATCTGCCCCACTGATGAAGTTGAAAGCTCCAATGTTGTAGTTAATATTTACGGTTTTGTCGATTTTTCGAAAAGTCGCGATACTGTCCTGCAGGTCTGTCAACTTGAAAGTAAATCCTGTTCCGTCAAATCGGATATATAGGTCATTACCTACTTTTAGAATTACTTGCTCTTTTTCAGGGTACACTCCAAGGGGAATATCTAAAAAAGCACCAGGAACTCTCGATCTTATGGGGTAAACATAGTCTCTTGATTCTATTAGTTTTTTAATGAATTCAACCTTTTTCGTGTATACAACTGAATCACTTGTTTGGGAAAAGGTTATTTCCAATGATAGAATGAAAAAACAGATAAAAAAGAGATAAAATTTCATAATACTATGTAAATCAATTACTTAAAAGGTAATTTCCTATTTAATATAGTTATCAATTTATCGTAAATATAGGCAATAACCTAGAAATTTTCCTGTTACATAACCTACATATGCTATTACGTAATAATATATCCCACTTTTGTGTTGCGTTTATTCAGTTTGTCCATTGAAAATATATCAACGCTGATTTATGTTTAGGCACCGATATCAAACCCATGTTTTAACATGGGTTTTTTAATATGTGTTCTTCAAACTTGAATTTCCATGGCTGAATTTTTGCACCATAATCTGTTCAGTTTAACAACAAAGCATGAGGGCTGTTTGGGGTTATAAGATTACATTATTTATGCAGGTTCATAATATCGATGAAAATCTTGTTCAGCAATTCTTACGAAATAGGGAATAAAATGCTAAATTAATGGGGTCAGCTTGTTGAAGCTGATTCGGCAAACTAGTTTTGCTGACCTGAACATTTATGGTAAATCGGTGTTAAACACTTGGTAACCAAATTGTTCACTGTTTCTGTCGGAGTTCTAAATCATTCAGATGGCAAATCCAATTCAGTCGGTTTCCCTCAGTGGGGCACTCAGGAAATTTTTTCAGGTCATCCGACTCGAAAAAAAAGAAGTATCTGCTATCTATTTCTATTCCATCTTAAGTGGGTTGATTCAGCTTTCACTTCCCTTGGGCATACAGGCCATTATCAATTTTTCGCAAGCGGCTGCCGGTTCCGGCAGATTGCCTATCTCCATTGGTATTTTGATCGCATTGGTGCTTGGCGGTGTCTTGGTTGCTGGAATTTTGCAAGTGAATCAGATGAAAATCATAGAAAAGATTCAGCAAAGATTGTTCACCAGGTATGCATTTGAATTCAGTTTCAAACTGCCACGTGTGGATTCAAATGCCATCAATCATTACCACCTGCCTGAATTGGTAAATCGATTTTTTGAAACAACAACCCTGCAAAAAAGTTTGTCCAAGTTTCTACTCGATATCCCCATGGCAATGATTCAAATTCTTTTTGGATTGATTTTATTGTCTTTTTACAATCCAACTTTTATTTTCCTTGGTCTCTTGCTGTTTCTGTTGTTGTATCTGATTTTATATTTTACCGCCAAGCGCGGATTAATTGAATCAATGAGAGAGAGTGATTACAAATACAAGGTTGCAGCGTGGATGCAGGAAGTAGCAAGGGCATTTAAAAGTTTCAAGGTCTCCGGCATGCACAATCTTCATCTAAAAAGGACTGATAATTTTCTGGACGGGTACCTGGATGCAAAAACAGCTCACTTCAAAACCCTCGCAACCCAATATTGGAGCCTCATCGTTTTTAAATTGTTGATCAGTGCAGCCATGTTGATCATCGGTTCAGTTCTGTTGGTAAATCAGCAATTGAATATTGGGCAGTTCATCGCAGCAGAAATTGTGATTTTATTGATCATCAATGCTGTTGAAAAACTGATTCTGAATCTTGAAAATGCATATGACCTGCTTACTGGTTTGGAGAAAATCAGTAAAATAACTGATCAGCCCATTGAGCCAGAAGGGAATATCAAGTTTCTGCCAACTGCTAATGGAGTAGAACTTGCTGCACACGGTATTGATTTCTCATATGACGAAGGACATGCCGTATTAAAACAGATCAATTTCAATATTTTACCCGGACAGAAAATTTGCATCATGGGGGATGCTGCTTCAGGTAAATCAACCTTGATGGAGCTGCTTACGGGGTATTTGAAAACCTTTGAAGGGAATTTGCTTGTCAATAATATTCCGATCAATAATCTGGATATTGATTCTTATCGCAGGCATATCGGTGTTTTCTATCACGAACAGGATATTTTTCAGGCAACACTTTTTGAAAATATATGCATGGGCAATGCAGATGTAACTGCTTCCGAAATCATGCAATTGGCTCAGGTAATTGGATTGAAAGAGTACATCAATGAATTGCCAAACGGACTTGATACGGTTCTTGCACCAACGGGCAAGGGATTGAGTACGATTATTGCAAAAAAAGTTTTGCTGTTGAGAACCATCGTCAATAAGCCATCCCTGCTTTTACTGGACGAGCCGTTTGAATTAGCTGGTGCTGAATCAAGTAAGAACATCAGCGACTATTTGCTTTCTCTTAAAAATATTACAACTGTAGTAATTACGGGCTATATCCCATTTGCAGAGAAAACCGATGTAGTGATATGGATGGATCATGGAAAAATACTTCATATGGGTTCCCCGTCTGATGTATTTAAAAAATTAAACAACGCATGAAAAAACTAAATGAATCCATATTAAATCAAACGGGGTACAAACCACAATCTCCACATAAAATTTACAGAGCAGAGAAAGGCAGCAATGTGAAAAAATGGTTTTGGGGTTTTTTTATATTTCTCTTGTTGTTTTTGATGCTCCCATGGACACAAAATATTTCTACAAATGGTACAATTACTACTTTGTATCAGGATCAGCGTCCCCAGGAATTGAACTCAATCATACCTGGAAGAATTGTCAAGTGGTGGGTGAAGGAAGGTGATTTTGTGAACAAGGGAGATACCATTTTGGAATTGGCAGATGTAAAAGATGAGTACCTCGATACCAATTTAGTCAAACGTACAGAGGCGCAATTGGAGGCCAAAGAACAAAAGATAATTTTTTACAATGAAAAGATCAACGCAATTGTAAATCAGATTCAAGCTGTTGAAAATGGTCGTAATCTTAAGTTGAAGTCACTTGAAAATAAACTTGAACAATTTAAAAGAAAATTGATCAGCGACAGTGCAGAAGTGGTTGCTGCTGAAATCGAAAATAACATTGCCAATCAACAGCTGATAAGAGGTAAACAACTTTTTGCACAAGGGGTCATTCCATTGACAGAGCTTGAAAAGCGAACTGCACAGCACAATAAGACAATGGCTGTTTTCACAGAAAAGCAGCAGAAATTTCTAAATACCAAGCAGGACCTCATTATCACAAAGATTGAAATGAATGAGGTGCAACAGGAAGCCGCAGATAAAATTTTTAAGTCCAAAAGTGAAATCGCTCTTTCAAAAAGTGAAATTGCTACCACCGGGGGCGATGTAGCTAAAAATCAAAATCAACTCTCCAATTATATTACCCGCGGGAAACAGCGTTGGCTGATTTCGCCCCAAAGTGGACAAATTATCAACGCAAAAAAATCGGGTATCAATGAAATTGTAAAAGAAGGAGAGATGATTGTTGAGGTGGTGCCAACCAAAGTCAATCATGCAGTTGAGTTGTATGTTGAACCAATGGACTTGATCCTCCTAAATATTGGACAACCAGTTCGTTTGATTTTTGATGGGTTTCCAGCAATAGTATTTTCTGGATGGCCCAGAAACAGTTATGGAACATTCGTAGGAAGAGTTGTTGCTATTGAAACAAATAGAAACGAGAATGGAAAATTCAGAATTCTTGCTGTGCCGGATCTCAATGAAAAGCCATGGCCTACAGAATTAAAAATTGGAGCCGGTGCAAAGGGATTTGCACTATTGAAAAATGTACAGATTTGGTATGAATTGTGGCGACAAATCAATGGCTTTCCACCTGATTATTATAAACCGAATTACAACAAAGAGGGTAGCGACACCAAGAAAAAATGAGGATGCGTATTAAATTTTTACTGCTCTCAATTTGTTTGACAACCTCAGTTTTTGAATTGAGGTCCCAGGATATGACATTGTCACTCGACAATGCATTGAATATTGTACGAAAGTTTCATCCAATCGTCAATCAATCTAATCTCATTATTAACCAAGCATCCAATTCACTGCAAGCATCAAGAGGTATTTTTGATCCAACCCTGATGGTTAACAATGATCGAAAGACATTTGATAATAAGCAGTACTTTAATTATTACAATCCAGAGCTAAGGATACCTACATGGTATGGGATTGATTTTAAAGCAGGATTCGAGAACAATATTGGTGAGAGAGTTGATCCGGGAATGTCACCCAATCGCAGTGCTTATTTGGGGATTTCACTTGATCCATTGCGGGGATTGATTTATGATAAACGCAGGGCTGCAGTTCAGCAAGCAAGTGCAATGGTCAAATTAACCAGACAAGAGCAGCAGCTTGTTGTGAACGATCTTTTGTTTGAAACTACGGAAGCATATTGGGGATGGGTGAATGCTTATCTGGTGAACCGGGTATTTCTTGATGCACTTAAAACCAATCAGTTTAGATTCGATTTTGTAAAGAAGGCATTTCAGCAGGGTGACAGGGCATCTATCGATACGATTGAAGCACTTTCACAGTTGCAGCTCTTTCAAACCCTGCAATTGCAGGCAACCTTGGATCTGCAGAAAGCCAGGTTCTTGCTGAGTAATTATTTCTGGACAGAGCAAAATCAACCTTATGTTTTTGGGGCAGAAGTCATTCCAGACACGTCGGGTGCACAATTCAATCCATCGAGGGTTCAATTGCCTGTATTAGATAAATTGATTGAAACTGCTATGCAAGAGCACCCTAAATTAAATGCAATTGACAGCAAAAGAGATATACTTGAAATTGATCGAAAAGTCAAAACACTCGACCTCTTGCCAAGTTTCAAAATCAATTACAATTTTCTTGATAAAGGGTATGCTGTTCCTGATTTGTTTAAGCAAACTCTGTTCCAAAACAATTATAAATACGGTGTAACATTTGGTTTGCCTTTGTTGCAACGCCAAGCCAGAGGAGAGCTTGCCAAGACAAAAAATAAAATTTCTGAAATTGACTTCAGTAGAAAATTGACTGAATTGGAAATTCAAAACAAGGTTAAGAGTTCTTTCGTTGAATCTTCCTCTCTCGCCCTCCAAATCAGTGTTTCTGAACAA
Organism: Bacteroidota bacterium; assembly: GCA_041159435.1. GTDB lineage: Bacteria > Bacteroidota > Bacteroidia > Chitinophagales > Chitinophagaceae > Pollutibacter. The sequence goes on from JBEAYH010000194.1 coordinate 6,226, forward strand.
AACTATCTTAATAACAAGCAATTGCTTGATGTTGAGAATATAAAATTCTCTATGGGTGAAAGCAGTATGTTTTTGGTGAACGCACGTGAAATCAAATTAATTGAGAGTGAGCAAAAGCTGATTGCACTCAAAACAAAATTCTTCAGAAGCGTGATTGCCAACCAGTGGGCAGCCGGCTTGCTTAGATAGTTTTTATAACTACGTGCTTGATTTTTTTTCTCTTCCAAGTATAGGTGATGTGTATATTTCCATCGTTGGTTTGCATAACTGTGGGATAAGAAAACTCGCCCTTTGGTTCATTTTCCAAGACCACAATTTGTTTCCAATGGATGCCATCGTCAGAGATGGCTACATTCAATGGTGATCGGTCGCTCCACCCATCCTCTTCATTCTTTCTTGGAACAACATGGTTGTAAACAAGCAAGTGTCTTCCATCTTTCAATGTAATTGCATCGATGCCGGAATTGGGATTTGGTATGGTGGTTTGACTCAAGGTTGACCAGGTTTGGCCATTGTCCTTGCTCCAAGTTTGATTCACTGTTCCGTTGGTACTTCTGCAAAGCGCTTGCAAAGTTTTGCTATCATGTCTCAAAACAGAAGGTTGAATACCTGTAACCGGTTTTGCGTCATTGAGATCTGGACCTTTTTCCCAGGTTCTCCCATTGTCCTTGGTATATTCAAAATGAACTTTCCAGCCGTCCCTTTCAGTGCTTGTCGGACAAACAAGTGTATTTCCAATCAGCAATGGTTTGTTTTTGATGGGACCCAATATTCCATCTGGAAGTTGCTCCGGTTTGCTCCAAGTCACACCATGGTCATAACTTCTCACCAACCAGCCTGTCCAATCTATCACCCTTGGTCCGATCTTGTAAAAAAGAATGAGTTCTCCACCAGGAACCTGATACAATACAGGATTATAGCAGGCATATCTTGTTCTATCATTGATTTTTCCCTCAGCAGCTATTGCAGGGGCAGTCCATTGATTGTTCTCCCACCTGCTAACGTAAATATTGACGTCATTGTTTCCTTCTCTTGTTCCTCCGAACCAGGCTGTAACAAGTCCTTTCGGAGTTTCTTCAATGGTGGATGCGTGACATTGAGGAAAAGGGGCTGTCTCATATATAAATTCATCGGTGATAATGCCTTTTCTCAAACTGTCAGGAATTTCAGCTCTGTTGACCTGTGAAAAGGAATAAGCTGATACCATCCATCCAAAAAACAAAAAGATATATTTCATATTATACGTTGATTACAAGAACGGGGATTTTTAATTCATGTCTTACACTGCTTACTGTTTGTCCATACACAATATCTTTTAGCCCTTTGTGACCATGTGAACCAATCACCAAGAGATCAATGTTGTTCTCTTCAACAATTCTCACGATTTCGCTTACACGGTCGTTGTAGCCAAGGATGGGAGTGCTGGAAATATTCTTTGAAGAAAGTTCAGATGCATATTGGTCAAGTCTCTCCTGATCATTTCTTGTTTCCATGTCATCTACTATGTCTCCCATGATCCTGGTTGCAGCACTTTCAACCACATGTATCAGGTAATAGGCAGAGGAAGTATTTCCCTGTCCAAGTGCATGTGCAATCAGTTTTTTATCATCCTTGCTGAAATCAAGTGCAACCCCGATTTTTTTATAAACCGGTACTTCAAATGGTATAGATCCATCTGCTTCCGGATGCAATTTGATTTTTTCTTCCTTCTGCTTGTTCATCAGTGGATATGCGATGGCTATGATCAGCAGTGCAACGTACATCAAACCACCTGCTATGATCAGCAGTTTGACAAAGGAGTTGTCTGATGCTATAAAATATTGCATGGCCTGTTCAACCACCATTCTGATGTTTAGATAAACCAATACAGCGGTGATGAGCGATGCCAAAGCGATGATATGTGGTTTGATGGCAAACGCTCCCATTTTTGATTTGTCGCTTGTAAAATGTATCAGTGGGATGATGGCGAATCCAAGTTGAAGACTTAAAAGCACCTGAC
>JBEAYH010000198.1:0-9877 GCA_041159435.1 Bacteroidota bacterium
GTGTAATTTGTACACAAAAGTTAAAAAAACTTTAAATTTTTGTAACGTATTTAAAATGAAGATTTTAAATTGTGCGGGAAATCACAACGAAAACGATTGCATAACACAACCAATACACAACTTTTTCACATAAACACTATCTATTAATCTAAACCAAAATTGCATGAAAAAAGTGCTTGCTTTTTCTCTAAGAGCTATGATGCTTGCAGCTTTTATGGGCTTGCTGGTATCTGCTTCTTATGCGCAGAAAAAACTCACTGGTAGAGTTACCGGTGGTGACACTGGAGGGGGACTCTCTGGTGCGACTATCAAGGTAAAGGGTTCAGCGACTGCAGTAACAACTGGAGCCGACGGGTCTTATTCAATCACTGTTCCCAACAATTCATCCTTGCAGGTATCTTTTGTAGGATATGATGAGCAAGAAGTTAAGGTTGGTGAATCAAACGTTCTCAACATTGTGTTGCAAGCCTCACAGAGTGCCTTGCAAACAGTAGTTGTAACTGGTTACGGCGCACAGGAGCGCAGGAGCATTACAGGTTCTGTAGCTGTTGTCGACACCAAGGAAATGACCAAATTTGCAGCATCCAACATTGCGGATCAGTTGCAGGGAAAGGTTCCAGGTGTACAAATGTCAACTTCAGGTGATCCTGGTTCTGCAGCATTTGTTCGTATCCGTGGTATCGGTACCATTAACAACAACGAGCCTTTGTACGTAATTGATGGAGTACCTGTTCAAAACGAATCCAACATCAACTTCCTGAATCCCAACGACATTGAGTCTATTCAGGTATTGAAGGATGCGGCATCTGCATCTATCTATGGTTCAAGAGCTGCGAATGGTGTAATTGTGATTACAACCAAGAAAGGAAAGAGCGGTACTTCTAAACTTGCTGTTGACCTTTTCTATGGCAACCAATCACCTTCAAAAATTCCAGAAGTATTGAATCCTCAGGAGTTCCTTGAAGTTCAACAAAAATTGGCTGCTGGTCAGGGCATTCCTTTTACATCTAATATATACATCAAGCAGGGCAGCAACTGGGTTCTTCCTGATTTTGCTGTTCGTGGATTGGGTGGTTTCCTCTCAGGCGATCCTGCAGTTGATCCATCAAAATATTTCTTGAATGCTGACCCTGTAGGTCGTGGTGTGGGTGACTATTTGATTCTCCAAACCAACAAGGCAGGTACCAACTGGTTCAATGAAGTATTCAAACCAGCTGCCATGAAGAACTACCAGGTTTCTGCTTCAGGCGGTTCTGAAAAAGGAAACTATTTCTTCTCTGGAAACGTATACGATCACCAGGGTATCATGATCGGCAACGATTATCGTCGCTATCAGTCTCGTGTGAACAGCAATTATAATATTGGTAAGAACATCAGAGTTGGTCAAAATTTAAATATTGCATACCAAACTACACGTGCTTCTTTGGGTAATCCAAACGAAGGTTCTCCATTGATCAATACTTACGGTATGCCACAGTTGGTGCCGGTATATGATATCAAAGGAAACTATGCATCTCCAGCCAACTTCAACTCCAACGTAAGCAATCCTGTTGCTCAACAGATGAGAAACAGAGACAATAACTTCGGTCACAGTTTCCGTGTAACTGGAAGTGCATTTGCTGAAATCGACCTGACTGATTTCTTGACATGGAAATCATCTTATGGTATCGATTACAACAGCGGTCCTGGTCAGGGATATGGTACACGTGCTTATGAAGCAACAGAAGGTAATACGAACCCCAACTCTATGGGTAATTCATATTTCTTGAATAGAAACTGGGTGACCTTCCACACGCTTTCATTCAAAAAGAATTTTGGAGATCACAGAGTAACTGCTCTTGCCGGATATGAGGCCAAGCAGACATACTATGAAGGATTCAACGCTGGTGGATCTGAACTTGCTTTTGATAACTTCAACTACAGATTGTTGCAGAACGTAAATCCTGCTACATACCGTATGGGAAGCTACAGAGGTGAGCACAATGTTGTGTCTCAGTTTATTCAGACTTCCTATTCATACCAAGACAAATACTTGTTCTCTGGAACAGTTCGTCGCGATGGTTCTTCAAGATTCATTGAAAACAAATATGGTATTTTCCCATCTGCGAGTCTGGGTTGGAGACTTTCCAAAGAAAGCTTCATGGATAATGTTTCATTCATTACAGATTTGAAACTGAGAGCATCTTATGGTATTCTTGGTAACAATGAGGTAGGTGGTGATTATCCTGGTTTCTCGAACTTCGGTACTGGTGTTGACGTTTCCAACTATGATATCAACGGTACTGGTAACAGAACTGTAACTGGTTTCGAGCAAGGTTCAACTGGTAATCCTAAGTTGAAATGGGAAACCACTGCGGTTACCAATATTGGTTTCGATGCCAATCTAACTGGTGGATGGAACGTCATGGTTGAGTGGTACAATCGTAATACACGCGACATGATCTACAACGTTGAGCTTCCATTGGAATTGGGTGCTGTAGGCCGTCAGGCGCAAAACATCGGTTCAATGAAGAATACCGGTATTGATTTCGCTTTGGGTTATACCAAGCGTGTGAACCGTGATTTCAATTTCAACGTAAACTTTACTGGTTCTACAGTGAAGAACGAAGTGGTAAAGCTTGAAGCAAATGACAACAGCTTTATCCGTTCTGGTGGATCAAGAATCGGCGACATCACTTATACCAAAGCAGGACTTCCTATTTCACAATTCTATGGATATGTTCAGCAAGGATTGTGGAAGTCAGATGCAGACATTGCGAAAGTATTGTTTGCTGACAAAGGAGATGCAAAAGTGGGTCGTTTCCGTTTTGCTGACTTGAATGGCGATGGTAAAATCGACAACAACGATGAAACATATCTTGGTAGCCCCATTCCAACTTTATTGCTTGGTTTGAACTTGACTGCCAATTATAAGAACTGGGATTTCACAGCTTATTTCAGCGGAACATTTGGAAACAAGTTGTTCAATTTCGTGAAATACTTCTCTGAATTCAACGCATTCCAGCGTAGCCGCAGCAAGGCATTCTTGTATGAGGCTGGTAAAACACTCCCTGTATTGGATGGCGGTGACAACTACAGTTCTCAGAGAAACAGCTATTATGTTGAAGATGGTTCATTCACCCGTTTGAGAAATCTTCAGGTTGGATACTCATTCAGTCCTAACCAATTGAAGAAACTTGGTATGAACAGATTCAGAATCTATGCTCAGGGACAAAACTTGTTGACTTTCACCAAGTACTCTGGGTTGGATCCTGATGTAACCATCTCCAATATCACTGAAGGATACAACAGTCAGCGTGACCTTTCATTGGGTGTTGACAACGGACGTTATCCTTTGGCGAGATCAATCATCATAGGTGTAAACGTTGAGTTCTAAATTGATCACTTGCTTAAACAATTGACTGAATCGAGAAAAAGTTGAAATAATTTTATCGACAATGAAAATTGAAAAAGCACAAAGCATAAAAAATAAAAAAATGAAAAAGAATATCATGCAAAAATTAGCGGTGATCGTAGTTCTAGCGATTGTCGTTTACAGTTGCGCAAAAGATTTTCTTGAAACACAACCCTACGGAAGTGTAAACAACGAACTTTTGGCAACTTCTGAGAAGGGAGCAAATGCCCTGCTCATCGCAGCTTATTCTGGTTTGGATGGTTTTTCTGGTTGGGACAACGGTACTCCCTGGGGTGGTGCTGCTTCTAACTGGACATTCGGCAGCATAGCTGGTGGTGATGCATACAAAGGTTCCGAAGCAGGTGACCAGCCTGACATCACGCCCTTGGAGCGTCACAGTATGGATGCCAACAATCCATATTTGGAAGGCAAATGGAGAAATTATTATGACGGAATTTCTCGTTGTAACCAAACAATCGTAGCCTTTACAAAATTAGAAGGCATAACTGCAGCTCAAAAAACAACGCGCATAGCAGAAGCAAAATTCCTGAGAGCATGGATGCACTATGACCTCTGGAGAATATTCAAAAATGTTCCATACATCGATGAAACACTTGCTGACGTGCGTATTGGTAATACAGCAGATATCATGCCTAAAATTCAGGCTGATCTTACTGCAGCGATTGCCGGTCTTCCTGTAACTCAATCAGAAGTGGGTCGTGTTACCAAAGGTGCCGCTCAGGCAGTATTGGGTATGACCTTCATGTGGCAGAAAAAATATGCTGAAGCAAAAACACAGTTCGATGCAGTAGTCGCTTCTGGTCGTTATGCTTTGAATGCCAAGTATTCAGACAACTTTAATGCATCTGTAAGAAATACCAAAGAAGGTATCCTCGAAGTACAGATGGCAGTTAATACTGGTGGTGGTGATGCTGGTAACGTAGGTGATGTATTGAACTTCCCTTACAATGGCGGTCCTGCAGGTTGCTGCGGATTCCACCAACCATCTCAAGATCTTGTTAACGCTTTCCAGGTTGATGCAAATGGTCTTCCTTTGTTGGATACTTATAGCAATACAGATGTAAAGAATGACGATGGCGTAAAAGCTGACGCTTCTTTCACTCCACATACTGGTCCATTGGATCCAAGAATCGATCGCACAGTTGGTCGTCGCGGCATCCCTTATTTGGATTGGGGTAAGCATCCCGGTTCTATCTGGATCCGTGATCAGGCTTATGGTGGTCCGTATGCTCCTATCAAGAATGTACACGGCAAGGCACAAGTAGCTGAAGTAACACATGCTTCTGGCTGGACTTCCGGATACAACTCAAACAACTTGAAGTTGATTCGCTATTCAGATGTAATGTTGTTATTGGCTGAAGCCGAAGTTGAGTTGGGTAACCTTGAAAGAGCTCGTACGCTTGTAAACCAAATCCGTCAGAGAGCTTCAAATCCAGCTGACTTTGTGTTGGATGGTGCTGCACCAGCAGCAAACTATCAGATTGGTTTGTATACTGCTGCATGGACAAATGCTGACGTTGCTCGCAAGGCAGTTCGCTTCGAGCGTCGTGTTGAACTAGGTATGGAAGGACATCGTTTCTTTGACCTGGTGAGATGGGGACAAGTTGCTACTGTAAAGAACGCATACTTTGCAAAGGAAAGAGCAAAGAGAACATACCTTACCGGTGCAAACTTCGTATCAGGTAAGAATGAAATCTTCCCGCTCCCTGCAAAGGCAATCACACAGAGTGCGAAGGACGGTGCTCCGACTTTGAAACAAAATCCTGGTTATTAATTCTTGAATTATAATAACTTTAAGGCCGCACGAAGTGCGGCCTTTTTTATTCCTCCCAATTAGGATCTTTTTGCAATGATGATAAGAAAAAATTTCTTTTTTGTTTGTCTTGCCATCTTCGGTTTCGCAAGTTGTAGGCAGGAGCAAACATTGTTTAAACGGATTGATGAAAAGCAATCAGGCATTGCATTTGCCAATACAATCACGATCAATGACTCCATCAATATCCTCGACAATGAATTTACCTACAACGGTGCAGGTGTTGCCGTAGGAGATCTCAACGGCGATGGATTGCAAGATCTATATTTCTGCGGCAATCAAGTTGATAATAAATTGTACTTGAACAAAGGTGATTTGAAATTTCAGGAAGTCACTTCAGTTGCCAATGCACAAAAATACAAAGGCCAGTGGTCCTCTGGTGTAACTTTTGTAGATATCAACAGTGATGGCAAACAGGATATCTATGTATGCAATACGATGATCCATGACAGCAGCATGCTCCGTGATCTTTTGTTCATCAACCAGGGGAATGACAAAGAAGGTGTTCCGCATTTTAAAGAAATGGGACTGCAATATGGGATCACCGACAACAACCATAATTCTATTTCAACTTTTTTTGACTATGATCTTGATGGTGATTTAGATCTATTTATTGCAGTCAATTTTATTGATCAGCAATATCCCAATCAGTACATTACCAAAATAAAGGATGGCACGGCTCCCACCAGAGACATGCTTTTTAGAAATGATTTCGACAGTGCAAAAGGACACCCCTTCTTTACAGATGTTTCGTTGAAAGCAGGTATTATATGGGGTGGATACAGCCACTCTTCGCTGATTCATGATTTCAACAAAGATGGGTATCCTGATATTTTTGTTGCGAACGATTATTTGTCAAATGACTTGCTCTACATCAACAACAAAAACGGAACCTTTACCAATAGAATAGCTGATATACTTAAACATCAATCTTACTCATCCATGGGGAGTGATATTGCAGATGTAAACAATGATGGCCAGCCTGATCTCTTCACCGTTGAAATGCTTCCTGCAGATAACAAGCGCAAGAAGGTCAACATGAATGCCAACAATTACAACCACTATTTATTTACGGAACAATACCAATATGAATATCAGTATGTAAGAAATTCATTTCAACTCTATCAGGGAATCAATCCCACCAACGGTTTGCCGGTTTACAGTGACATAGCTTTTCTTGCAGGCGTTGAAGCAACTGACTGGAGCTGGTCACCTTTGTTTGCTGATTTTGACAATGATGGATACAGAGACCTGTTGATAACAAACGGATTTCCGCGGGATATCATCGACCATGATTTTGGTGCTTTCAGAAGCAGCATCAGCAGCTCATTGATTTCAAGAGCAGAATTGTTAGATATGATTCCGGAAGTCAAGATTCCTAATTTTATTTTCAAAAATGAAAGAAACCTGACCTTCTCTGATAAATCCAAAGAATGGGGGATCAGCCTCCCAAGCTTTACGAACGGGACCGCCTATGCGGATCTCGACAATGATGGAGATCTGGATATCATCACCAATAACATCAATGACCCAGCGTTTCTATTTGAAAATACATTGATAAAGCAAGACAAGAAAACAGTCCAGGATAACAACCATTACCTCCGTATTCAGTTAAAGGGTCCTGTGCAAAATACAAATGCATTCGGAGCAAAAGTTAAGATATGGTACAAGGGGGAGCAACAGATTGCAGAGCAATCCTGCGTCAGAGGCTATCTTTCGAAGTCAGATGAAATATTGCATTTTGGGTTGGGCAATCATTCAGCCATTGATTCTTTAAAAATTTACTGGCCAGATCAACGTTCACAAAAACTTGAAAATATTTCCACTGATCAGTTGCTCCTATTAAATTACAACAATGCCATTGCGGCACAAGCAGATCCCATACCAGTGCTACATCCTTATTTTACAATGAAAGATCCATCCTCTTTGGGGGTCAATTATGTACACGAGGAATATGATTACATAGATTTCAATATACAAAAAACACTGCCCCATAAATTCTCGCAATATGGTCCGGGTATCGCTGTAGGCGATGTAAATGGTGATGGTTTGGATGACATGGTGCTGAGCAGCTCAAGCAGGTTCCAAGGTCCCACGCTCCTCTGTCAGCTTCCCAACGGGAAGTTTTCCAAAAAAATCCTTGCGCTGAAGAATTCTGAACTTCTGAAAGAAGAAGACATGGGCTTGCTGCTCTTTGATGCAGATACGGATGGTGACAATGATTTATACATAGTACGCGGCAGCAATCAGCATGATCCGGGGTCAATGCTTTACCAAGACATCCTTTGTGAAAACGATGGGAAGGGAAACTTTAAAATTGTTGAAGGTGGCTTGCCCGCAATGACTTCATCCGGACAAAATGTAAAAGCCGCTGATATTGATAATGATGGAGATCTTGATTTGTTTGTAGGTGCAAGGGTTGAGGCAAAATCATATCCAAAAGCTGGTGAGTCATTTTTATTGAGAAATGATTCAGAGAAAGAGAAAATCAAGTTCACCAATGTAACCAATCAGTGGAACAAGGAACTTGCAAGAATTGGTTTGGTGAGTGATGCGCTGTGGACTGACTTCGATAATGATAATAAGATTGATTTGATTGTTGCAGGTGAATGGATGGCACTGACTTTTTTAAAGAATACCGGAACTGCACTGGTGAAAATCAATCCAGGGGAAGAGGTGTCCAATGCACTGGGTTGGTGGAACAGTCTTTCAGCGGGTGACCTTGACAATGATGGTGACATGGATTATGTAGCTGGAAATTTTGGTTTGAATCAATACTTCAAATGTTCCTCAGGTGAGCCCCTTCGCATCTATGCAAAGGATTTTGATCAAAACGGTGCATACGATGCTTTTATTTCCTGTTATTTTCCAGATTCTTCAGGAAAGAAGCATGAGTATTTTTTCCATAGCAAGGACGATATGCAGAAACAATTGATTTTGATCAGAAGAAAATTTGAGCATTATGCCGATTTTGGACGGGCAACAGTGCAAGAAGTTTTCACGGCTGAAGAAATGAAAGATGTTCAGAAACTGACGGCCAATTTTATGAAATCTGTTTGGATTGAAAATCTCGGTGGAGGAAAGTTCATGCTTCATGACTTGCCCAATGAAGCACAGATTGCACCTGCATATGGATCACAGTGCATCGATGTCAATCAGGATGGGTACAATGATATTGTAATGATTGGCAATGACCATGGCATGGAAACTTCGCAGGGAAAAGCAGATGCATTCAACGGATTGGTCTTGTTGAATGATGGGAAGAAAAATTTCAAACCGCTTTCATTTGAAGCATCTGGATTTTTTGTTCCCGGTGACGCAAGAGCACTTTCAAACATTCAAATCAAAAATCAGTCTTTTGTTGTTTCAACTGAAAACCGAAAGCCTGTAAGCTTTTTTGAATATAAAATATCTGAATCAGTAGCTGTTCAGTTGAAAAAGGAAGAGACATACGCAATGATCGAATTGCCAAATAAACAAACACAAAAAATTGAATTTTCATGGGGATCCTCATTCATGTCACAGTCAAGTAGAACATGGATGAAGCCTTCTAAATCCAGCGTTAAAATTTACAATTCAAAAGGTAACATCTCCCGTACCATACAACCCTGATCCATGATAAAAATGAAATATTCTATATCTTTTTTGCTTATTGCAGTTATCATTTCATGCAACAGCCGTCCATCTGTTGACGCAGTTTCCAACAAAGAATTACCCCATCAGCTGGTAAAAAAACTCACTGATATCATTGTCGTGGATATATTCAGTCCACCTGTTGCGAGCAGAATTTATGCCAATACTTCTTTGGCAATGTATGAAGCACTCCGATTTGAAAATAGCTCATCCCAATCCATCACAGCAAAACTCAAGGGATTTGATCCGATGCCCTTGCCAGTGCAAAACACCACATATGATTATTCCATTGCTGCTATTCAGGCATTTTGCGAGACTGCCAAGAAAGTAACTTTTTCTGCAGCTGAAATCAGTGCCTACCAAGATTCGATGATCAAAAAATATGCAGGCAACCTTGATCAGGCGATTGTTGACAGTTCAATTGCATTTGGACAAAGAGTGGCTGATGTTGTTGCAAAACGATTGGGAAAAGATCATTACAAAGAGACCAGGGGGATGGAGCGGTTTGAGGTCAAGACCTCAGATAAAACCCGTTGGTTTCCAACGGCTCCCGATTATTCAGATGGACTCGAGCCTTATTGGCCAGAGATGGTGACCATGGGACTGGACAGTTCAAATCAAATCGAAGCAGATCCATTTCCTTCCTACAGTGAAGATAAAAATTCAGCTTTCTACAAAGAGATGAAAGAAGTATTTGACATTTCTCAAAACATGTCAGATGAACAAATTGATATTGCATTGTTTTGGGATGACAATCCCTTTGTTTCCAAACACAAAGGACATGTTATGTTTCAAGATAAAAAAATGACACCAGGCGGACATTGGATGGCTATTGCTGCAAAGGCATGTAAAATAAAAAATGCAGATCCCGTCACCAGTGCAAAAGCATATGCATATACAGCTGTCGGATTGTATGATGCATTTATTTCCTGCTGGTATGTAAAATATAAAACAGTTAGGATCAGACCTCAAACTGCTATTCAACGATTGATCAATGAGCAGTGGATTTCTTATAT
>JBEAYH010000203.1:0-4216 GCA_041159435.1 Bacteroidota bacterium
TTCCAATACCAGTCACTCGACATTACTCAAAAAGAAGATGTGCTGGAAACAGTGTCTTCATTCAAACCAGACATCATCATTCATGCAGCTGCAATGACACAGGTGGATGAGTGTGAACAGCAAAAAATGCAGAGCTATCGAACAAATGTAGATGCCACTGATCACCTGATTGCTGCTGCAGAGGAAGTGAATGCAAGATTCTGCTATTTGTCAACCGACTTCGTTTTCAGCGGAGACAATGGTCCTTACAGAGAAGAAGACGAAACAGGTCCGGTTAATTTTTATGGGATGACCAAAGAACTCGCAGAGCAGCATATCATTGAAAGCAACTTGAGCTGGACAATACTCAGAACCATTTTGCTCTATGGCAAAGCAGATCATTTGAACAGAAGCAATTTTATTTATTGGGTGAAGGAAAACCTAGAAGCAAACAAACCGATTAAAGTAGTAGCCGATCAGATCAGAACACCAACGTTTATACCTGATCTTATCAAAGCTATCATCACCACATCAGAAAAAGGTGCACAGGGTATCTATCATATATCAGGGATGGAAGTGATGAGTCCATATGAAATGTCCCTTATCATCGCGAAAAAACTTGATCTCAATGCTGGTTTGATCCAGCCAGTAGACGCCAATACTTTCACCCAAATCGGCAGAAGACCCCTCAAAACAGGATTTGTCATTGATAAGGCGATGAAAGATATCAACTTCCGTCACACTCCTTTTGAGCAGGCGCTGGACTTGATATTTTAAGCAGTTGATTTACAATGGTTAGATGTGGATAAACTACCCTGCAAGCTGACCAAAATAGCCTAATTTTTGATATTTTATTGTTAGATTTGCGACCGCTAACACTACTGAATCCCCTTCGATCCTTGCCTGAAACAATAGATGAAGTAGACATGTCCAAAAAAGTTACAAAAATCGGCATCATGACCTCTGGAGGAGACGCTCCAGGAATGAATGCTTGTGTGAGAGCAGTTGTCAGAACAGCCCTTTACAACAAGATGGAAGTCTTTGGTATCACCCGAGGCTATTCAGGTATGATTGACGACGATATCCACAAGATGGATTCCAGAAGTGTTGCCAACATTATTCAACGAGGCGGTACCATTCTTAAAACTGCCAGGTGCAAAGAGTTCATGACTCCGGAAGGCAGAAAAAAAGCATACAACAACTTAAAAAAACATGGGATCAATGGTTTGATCATCATTGGTGGAGATGGTTCCTTCAAAGGCGCGCAGATTTTTTCCAATGAATACGATATACCCTGTATCGGAATTCCAGGAACCATTGACAAGGATATTGCAGGTACTGATTTTACCATCGGATTTGACACTGCTGTAAATACAGCCATTGAGGCAATTGATAAAATAAGAGATACTGCCGATGCACATGATCGACTCTTTATTGTTGAAGTGATGGGAAGAGATGCTGGTTATATTGCGCTGTACAGTGGAATTGGAACCGGTGCTGAACACATCTTGATTCCAGAGCAAAAAACCGATGTTGAAGAAGTAGTAAAATCTCTTCAGGAAAAAGAGAAGAGGAAAAAACTTGTGAATATCCTGGTTGTTGCAGAGGGTGATGATTTTGGAGGTGGAAATGAGCTTGCAGCATTGATCAAAGAAAGGATTCCCGGATTTGACATCAGGGTAGCCATTCTTGGACACGTACAAAGAGGTGGCGCTCCATCCAGCATGGACAGGATGATCGCAAGCAGAATGGGATATTCTGCTGTCAATTGTCTGATTGAGGGGAATCACAATGTGATGGTTGGAATCGTAAACAATAAAATGCACTATACTCCATTGGATAAAGCCATAAAAGCAAAGCAAAGAATCAATGAAGATTGGCTTACGATGGTAAAAATATTGGCGAGTTAATTTAGAAAACAGCAGAGCATTTCTCTGCTGTTTTTGTATCTTACAATAACAGCATTATGAGTAAAAACATAGGAAAATACTTTCACCAGAACATGGACAATGAGGCTGGAAATCATCACATCATGCATCGGACAAAGATTGTTGCCACTGTAGGACCAGCTTGTGATACATATGATAAATTACTGGCTTTGGTCAAAGCAGGTGTGAATGTATTTAGATTGAATTTTTCTCATGGTGCACATGAAGACAAAAAGAAAATCATTGATCACATTCGAAAGATCAATGCGACTGAACCTTATAACATTGCTATATTGGGTGACTTACAGGGTCCCAAGCTGCGTGTTGGTGAAATTGAAAACAATGCATTGCATGTAAAAGAAGGCGATGTGCTCACCCTTACCAATGAAAAATTGATTGGAACCTTGGAACGAATCTATGTCTCCTACCCCAATCTGGCAGGTGATGTGGTTGTTGGAAACACCATCATGATTGATGATGGAAAGATTGAAGTGGTTGTACAGCAAATTCTTCCCAACAAGGACGTTCAAGTAAGGGTAAAACTGGGAGGGGTCATTTCATCCAAAAAGGGCTTGAATCTACCCGACACCAAGATTTCATTGCCTGCACTTACTGAGAAAGATTTGAAAGACCTTGATTTCATCATGGCTGAAAAGCTTGACTGGGTGGCTCTTTCATTTGTGAGAAGGGTTGAAGACATAATTGGAATCAAAAAAATTCTAGCAGATCATCAAAGCAAAACCAAAGTCATTGCAAAAATTGAAATGCCTGAGGCGCTTGAAAACATCCGTGAAATCATCTTAGAATCTCATGGTATCATGGTCGCAAGAGGAGATCTGGGCGTAGAAGTCCCCATTGAAAAAGTGCCATTGATCCAAAGACAACTCATCAGAAAGTGTATGCACCGTGGAAAGCCCGTCATCGTAGCTACGCAAATGATGGAAAGTATGATTGACAGGGTAAAACCAAATCGCAGTGAAAGCACCGATGTTGCCAATGCGGTTCTCGAAGGGGCAGATGCGGTGATGCTGAGTGGGGAGACTGCAACAGGCATGCATCCAGTACTGGTAGTTGAGACGATGAGAAAGATCATCATTGAAGCAGAGCAATCAGAATACAGATACAACCGAGAAGAGGACATCAAACCACTGCCACAATCTCCAACTTATATCAGCGATGCTGTATGTCTCACTGCCTGCAAGCTGTCAGAAAGCACAAATGCCGATGCACTCATTGGAATGACACAGTCAGGCTATACAGCTTTCATGTTAAGTTCTTATCGACCCAAATCTCTTTTATTCATTTTTACAAAAGAGCGGACACTGGTAAACCAATTGAGTCTCAGTTGGGGCGTCAGGGCGTTTTATTATGGTGAAGAGGAAAGTCTAGATGAAATTATTACAGATCAAATTCAAATATTGAAGGAAAGAGGCTTCATCAAAAAAGGTGAAGTGGTCGTGAATACCTGCAGTACTCCCGTAGAGCTGCATCTTCCTACCAATACCATCAAGGTCAGTACAGTTGAATGATCAATCACAAAGGCTTAACGATTTATACAGATGGCGCTGCCCGGGGAAATCCCGGCAGAGGTGGGTATGGCGCTATCTTGATGTGGAAAAATGAATCCAAAGAAATCTCGGCAGGATTCATACATACGACAAACAATAGGATGGAATTGCTCTCTGTGATTGCGGCTTTGGAAAGTCTAACCAGAAAGGAACTCGATATAGAGATCTACTCGGATAGTAAATATGTTGTTCAAGCTGTCAATGAGGGGTGGCTGGAGAACTGGATGAGAACCGATTTCAAAGGAGGGAAAAAAAACAGAGATCTTTGGACAAGATTCCACCAACTTTATAAACAACATCACATTAAATTCATTTGGGTAAAAGGACATGCATCGAACCCTTATAACCAGAGATGTGATGAACTGGCTACTGCAGCTGCAGATGGTAAAAACTTACAGGAAGACAAAGGGTATACAGAGAACAACTAACCAACAACTGGAGCAGCAGCTGATTTCTTGATCAACTGATTGGCACCAAATAAAATAGATCCAAACACAATCGTTGCAATGATACTATTGGCATAAAAAGGCAATCCATCAACATATGCCTGAAGCAATCCCATTGCGGTCTTCGGTCTTTGGTATCCACCATTCCCCATCCACACCATGAGGTTGGAAACAATGAAAAACAAAGTAGGTGCAGCAAAACAACTTTTAGCGATAGAAGCTATTTTTTGTGCATTGGTGAAAAATCCCACAACAGTGAGTGCACCGAATAAAATATAATTGCTCACCATACCAT
>JBEAYH010000007.1:0-4998 GCA_041159435.1 Bacteroidota bacterium
CTGTAATCATTTGATCAACTCTCTTGTTGATTCTTTCATAGAGTTCCGCTCGGGGGAGATTTAGAATCTTGTAGGTGAAAGTTATTATTTCAGAGTTGACTGTTGACGGTTGACGGTTATCGGTTGTCTGTTGACTGTTAACTGTCAACTGAGAACTGTCAACTGCCAACTGTGAACTGTCAACCGTCAACTTATTAGTATGATACTCAAAAATTGAAGAACCAGTAAACATCACAACCTCCAACGCCCTCATCATTCGCTGTGGATTGTTGACTTCACCATGCACAGCAAAACTGGGGTCTAGTTCAAGTAATTTTTTCCTCAGCGCATCAATGCCCTTTTCTTTGTACAGCTGAATAACCCGGTCTCTGATTTCAGTTGGAATAGGGGGAATTTCATCCAGTCCTTCGACCAGGGCTTTGATGTACAACCCTGTTCCACCACACACAATTGCTACATCGTGATACTTGAAGATTTCATTGAGATATACTCTTGCCTCTGTTGCAAAACTTGCAGCAGAAATATTTTCGGTTATTGAATGATTGGCAATGAAATAGTGTTTTACTTCTTTGATTTCTTCTTCTGAGGGTCGCGCTACACCAATATTCAACTCTCTGTAGCATTGTCTTGAATCGGCTGATACAATGGATGTATCGTATTGCTTTGCAAGCCGGATGGCTTCAGCAGTTTTCCCAATAGCAGTGGGACCTGCAACGATGATGCATTGTTTCTTTGTCATGCGATTGGCAGCTTATGGAGAACTGCAACCGATTGGCATTTAAAAATTATTTTCTTCTTCGCTTCCTGATTCTTCTCCTCCAAATTCATCGTCCTCCTCACTGGTCTCCTCACCTTCATCTGAGAAACCTTCTCCAATGGCACTCAAATCATATTTCTCTTCAATGTCAGCAAACTTATCACCTAAAATGCTTTTGATGCCATACTGACTTGGACCAATGCCTTCTTTCCTGGTGATAGCAGGATATGTGAGCTTTGGATTTTCTTCTTTCGAAATATTGATCAGCTGGATGTGGAAGATCCAGTTTTTTTTGAGGTCATACACGTAGATAAATTTCTGCTCTGTGTCTTTGATCTCGGATCCAATAGAAGTCCCAATCATGTCAAGTGGCTCAACCTTGTATTCAACGCCATCATATTTTTCTAGACTGATTGCCCTGCCCCTTTGCCATTGATCATTGCTGCGAAAAAAAATGGCTTCGTGAATACTATCAAATTCATACGCTTTTAAAATTGACTGATGCAATTCATAAAAAGTTTGTGTATGCTTGAGGGCTATGTCTCTATAAACAGTATCGTCTTCTTCAAGATATACCCTGAATTTTAAAATGGCCATGCGGCAAGTTACTGAATTTCAGGAAGTGATTAGAATTTCAGACCAATGCTGAGGATGATATTGCTGCTGGTTGTTTTCAAATATGATGGAGCAAAATATGCCTGCTCCAATCTGTATGGAAAATAAGCGTTGTTCCATATTTGATAAACATAAGTGATGTCAACAAAATAGCCTTTATTTCTGTAGCCCACACCAGCACTTGCATTCATGCGCTTGTTGGAGAGGTCAGATGCAGTGAATGTATTGGTCATATAATTAAATCCTGCTCTGGCCATAAGGGTATTGAATTTCATTTCACCGCCCAATCGGAGGTTGAGCCCTGACTTGTATTCGTTTTGAATGGTGCCATTAACTTCGTTTAAATAATCTGCACCACTGTTATTGTTGCTATTCAGTGATGGTCTGAATCTTGCATTTTTATAATTGTCGTATTCTACGTCAGCCGTAACAAACCCCTTTTGATTTTTCACATTTTCATCTGCTCCAAAAGTATAGCACATTCCAAGCAATAACTTCGATGGCCGGGTAAAGGTGTATTGGTATTCACCCATCGATCCATTGTTTAAATCCAATGAACTTTGTTTCAGCACTCCGTTTCTCATGTATCCTTCAAGATCGGTGGTGATCTTTGCTGAATATTGATCAATCATGCTGTAGACAATTGGACTGTGATAGGAGAGTCCAATTCTGTATTCCTTGGTGGGTCTTGCGATGACTCCCAGTTTAATACCTGTTCCTACACCGCTGGTATATAAATAATCTTCAGATTCGAAATAATTGAAATTGTTCAACTTTTTTGTCAGGTCTGATTCTCTGTATACACTGTTTCTCTCATAACTCAGTCTGCTGAATATGACAGATCCTCCAAAATAAAGTTTGTCAGAATAATTGGCGCTTGCACTCATGAAAAAATCACGGATGCCTCCGACGGTTGTAACTGTATTCTCTTGTTGGAGTCCGGATGCAATAGGAGCAAGACTCCTGTAACCTTTGATTGTATTGTTGGGATTCAACAACGTATCAATCAAATAGGTGTTGAACGCGAGACTCGAACCGTATGGAAAATTAGTGGCAGCCCTATTGGGATCTGTTACCTTGTTTCTCACCAGCTCCTCTAAGTATTTTTCTGAAAATGAACTTTGGTTGTTGTTGCCAGAGAGAAAAAACTTGTTGTTGAAGTTTGCGGTATTTACCATACCGATGGCAAATGTGAAATTACTCCATCTTCCATTGT
The DNA here is from genome assembly GCA_041159435.1 of Bacteroidota bacterium. Taxonomy (GTDB): domain Bacteria; phylum Bacteroidota; class Bacteroidia; order Chitinophagales; family Chitinophagaceae; genus Pollutibacter. The sequence goes on from JBEAYH010000007.1 coordinate 2,589, forward strand.
ATGATCCATCTCTGGGAAGCACCATGCCAAAATTGTTGTAGTCAATAGCATTCTTTTTTTCTTTTTTCTCTGTATTGAGATAATCCGCTTTGGTACTGTTGAAATGAAATGAAGGTGTAAAAATCAGTTCACTTGTTCGGTAGAGTCCGAGTCCAGCTGGATTCACATATGCAGCTGACAAATCACCACCCAATGCAGTCACTGCACCACCAATCGCCCTCGATCTTGCAGTTCCTCCATGATCTGTCATAGAATACCTGATTGCATCAGCGGGTTCTTGGGAGAATGCTGTTGTAGAAAGAAATAGTAATGAGAATAGTATCCGACGCATTTGAAGAAGTTGACGGTTAACAGTTGTCAGTTAACCGTCAACCGTCAACTGTCAACTGCATCATGGCTGTTTATTGATTCCCCCCTCTCGGAAAAGATCTAACAGGCGCTGTGCCGCTGGATCCTGAGGATGGGGTGCTGGATGGCGCGTAGCTTCCGCCAGAAGAATTGTTGCTGAATATTCTGTTAGATCCTCCAGAATTGTAGTCATTGCTTCTGTAATAGCTATTGTTCATGTTGCTGTTATAGTACTGGCCAGACCCACTGCCAAACTTTGAGTAGTTGGTTGTTTGACGAGGCGGAGTGTAGTTGCTCAAATTGTACACTCTTGGTCCTGAGTTTCTCGGAGCAACAGTCGTCTTGAATGTATTCAGCACAACGACTGGTTGTCCATAGTACATAGGAGAAAACGGACTATAATAATAACTCATGGGATTGAACATGAATGGATTCCCAAGTGCAAAATTGTTGAAACCCATTCCATTGAATCCGTTCATGCTGTACATATCAAAATATGCCCTGTTGTTCCAATAGGGATTGTTCCAATATGCATAATCATCATCAAAAACATTCCATCTTGAACCACCAAATGTTTTCATCCTCAAATACCTGTCCTGCATAGGAACATCAGCAGCATTGTAGCTTCCATTGCCGCCTTCATCGTCCACCACTACATATCCGCTGTTGTTTCTGGCGGGCGAGAAATAAACATCATCAGGAGTTTGTCCAGATCTATATGCTGTACTACATCCTACCAAAAGGATTGCTGCTACTAAAACTGCCATGATCTTTCTCATAACAATGGATTTAAAGATTACCACTAAGTTACTACATTTGCTCAATCGCGCTTTAATGATTAGACGTTTAAATCTCGTTAAAGTTGCCATCTATCCAAAAAATTTCCAGACATGGGCAATGAGTTGACATCCAGATCGGTTGATTATGCACAATGGTACAATGACCTGATCCTCAAAGGGGGATTGGCAGACTATTCAGCAGTACGAGGTTGCATGGTCATCAAGCCCTATGGGTATACGCTCTGGGAAAACATGAAAGATCAGCTGGACAAGATGTTCAAGGAAACCGGGCATGTAAATGCCTATTTCCCGCTTTTTGTACCCAAATCATTCCTGGAAAAAGAAGAGGGGCATGCCGAGGGATTTGCAAAAGAATGTGCAGTGGTTACCCACTATCGTTTGAAAACAGACCCCCATCAAAAGGGGAAATTGATGGTGGATCCTGAAGCAAAATTGGAAGAAGAACTGATTGTCCGCCCAACTAGTGAAGCCATCATATGGAATGCCTATAAAGATTGGATTCAATCCTACCGTGATCTTCCATTGCTGATCAACCAATGGGCAAACGTGGTGAGATGGGAGATGAGAACGCGATTGTTTTTGAGGACTGCTGAATTTTTGTGGCAAGAGGGACATACAGCGCATGCAACTTCAGAGGAAGCAATTGCTGAGGCTGAAAAAATGTTGCAGGTATACGCAGATTTTGTTGAGAATTACATGGCCCTTCCTGTCATCAAGGGTGTGAAAACACCCAATGAAAGATTTGCAGGTGCATTGGAAACCTATTGCATTGAAGCATTGATGCAGGATGGAAAAGCTTTGCAGGCGGGGACTTCACATTTCCTGGGACAAAATTTCGCAAAGGCATTTGATGTAAAATATTTGACAAAAGAAAATAAGCAGGAGTATGTCTGGGCAACTTCATGGGGTGTATCAACACGCCTGATTGGTGCATTGGTGATGGCACATAGTGATGATGAGGGATTGGTGCTTCCACCAAAGATTGCTCCCTTGCAGGTCGTGATTGTTCCTATTTATAAAGGTCCGGAGCAAAAAGCATTGGTAGATGAAAAAGTAAATGGCATCTTGTCTACTTTAAAAGCAGCAGGTATTTCTGTGAAGTATGACGACTCCGACAATGTCCGTCCAGGTTGGAAATTTGCTGAATATGAATTGAAAGGGGTGCCTGTAAGAATTGCCATTGGTCCAAAGGATATCGAAAACGGAGTGGTGGAAATTGCAAGAAGAGATACGAAAGAGAAAAAATCTGTTCCTTCCGAGGG
>JBEAYH010000018.1:0-3956 GCA_041159435.1 Bacteroidota bacterium
TCAATATCCTGTTCAAATGAGATTCAACGAACTTATTGCAGGTGCAAAACAAGACGTAGTATGTAAAATTTTTGGGGAGAATCTGGATACGCTTGCCCATTATGCAGAGAAATATGCTGTAATCATCAAACAGGTGCAGGGTGCAAAAGATGTTTTTGCTGAACGAGTAACCGGACTACCTCAAATCGTCATCAAGTATAAAAAGAATGCAATCGCTGCATATGGATTGAGTGTTTCTGAAGTGAATAAAGTCCTGCGTGCATCATTTGCAGGTGAATCTGCCGGAAAAATTTACGAAAACGAGCGGAAATTTGATTTGGTAGTCAGGCTCTCAGGTGATCGGAGAGATGATCTGGAAGATTTAAGAACCTTGCTTATTACAAATGCCGATGGCATCAGCGTTCCGTTGGAACAATTGGCGGATGTTTCAATTGAGGATGGTCCGAACCAGGTTCAGCGAGAAGATGCAAAACGCCGTATCACTGTTGCATTCAACGTGCGTGACAGAGATGTTCAATCGGTTGTAGAGGACGTCAGAAAAAAGGCATCAGCCATCCAACTTCCTGCTGGTTATTATGTGACCTATGGCGGACAGTTTGAGAATTTGGTTGAGGCAAAAGGAAGACTGATGATTGCTGTACCCATCGCATTGTTGTTGATTCTGCTCATTTTATATTTTTCATTTGGATCTCTTCGCTATGGATTGCTTATTTATACGGCCATTCCTCTTTCTGCCATTGGAGGGATACTGTTGCTTTGGGTAAGGGGTATGCCATTCAGTATTTCTGCGGGAATTGGATTTATTGCTCTTTTTGGTGTAGCAGTACTCAATGGCATTGTATTGATCAATGAGTTCAATAAATTGAAAAAAGAAACTGAGTCAGATATCAAAGAATTGGTTATCGAAGGTACTACCAGTCGACTCCGACCTGTTCTCATGACTGCTGCAGTTGCATCCCTTGGATTTCTACCCATGGCCCTGAGTACCAGTTCCGGTGCTGAAGTGCAAAGGCCTCTCGCGACAGTTGTAATTGGTGGACTTATTTCTGCAACATTGTTAACCTTGTTTGTTTTACCCGTATTATTTGCCTGGGTGGAAAGAAAGAAAGTCACCCTGCCAAAATCATTGTCTGTTTTATTGATTGGACTTTTTGCCTCTTCGTGGGGGTTCTCACAATCAAAACAATTTTTGTCGGTAGATTCAATTGTATCACTGGCCGATCATAAGTCATACTTAATTAAGATAACAGAAAAAAATACCGAGGCATATCGGGCATTGAGAGCCAGACCTGCTGAGATTTCCAAAACTGTCACAGGATTTGAATATGGGAACATCAACAGTGCATTCAATGACACAAGGATCTTTTTGAACCAGGGATTTCAATTGCCCATGGTTTACAAGGCTCAGCAAAAATTATATGATCAACATATCAATTTGGGTATATCCCAAACTGCATTGACCAAGGCTGAGTTGAATTGGAAGGTCAGGCAAATATGTTACGCTATTCTCGATCTTGATAGAAGAGAGGATATTTTGAATGAAGTGGAACAAAATTTTGCTGAATGGTCAAGGATTGCAACTGTGCAAAAAGATCAAGGTGAAATAAACATCAGTGTTTTAAATGCCATCAAAGTACAATCAGCTCAACAGGCATTGCAGAAACAATTATTGTTAGCTGAAAAAAATGGTTTGATTTTTGAGCTTAACATCCTGCTGAAAAATGCGTCATCTGAAATTCTGCCAATGGCTGATTCGCTTCAATTTGAGTTGATTAAAAATGATTATTCATCATTGCAATATCACCCTTTGCTCGGTGTATCTAATGCCTTGATTGCACAACAAAAATCACTAATCAACATTGAAAAGAATAAGTTGCTGCCTGATTTTAATGTGGGTTACAGCAACCTGTCCATCATCGGTTGGCAATCACCCGATGGTATTTCACAGAAATATTACGGGGGTTCCACCCGTTTTGGTATTTATCAGTTTGGAATGGGATTGCCTATATTCAATGGTGCAACAAAAGCAAGAATCAAATCCACCAAAATCGGATTGGAAATCACTGAACTCAGCAAGAACCAGCAATTGGAGCAGCTCAATGCACAATACTCCAAACTTTCTTCAACCTATCAAAAGCAAATTGAAGTATTTCAATATTATTCCCGTGAGGGGTTGAAGATGTCGGATGAAATGACCCGACAGGCATCTGTTAGATTCAAGAGTGGAGAAATTTCATTTGCAGAATGGGCATTGTTGGTAAATCAGGCATTGCAAATCAAAATTTCCTATGCAGATGTTGTAAAGGCACTTCAATTCTCTTTGGCTGAATTCAAATATTTAACTGAGAAAAATTAACCTATGCGTATCTTTTCTTTACTCTTTATTTCTGTTTTTCTTTTGATAGCCTGTGGCAGTTCAAAACAGGAGAATATTGAATCAAAAGAAACAATTTCAGACAATGAGATTTTCCTCAATTCAGATCAGCAGAAATTGCTTGAATTGAAAATAGGAAATGCGCAGACAATTCTGATGAGTTCTACAATCGATATCCAGGGAAGAATTGATCTTCCTCCTCAGAACATCATATCTGTCAATTTTCCATTGGGAGGATACCTGCGCAGTACCAAATTGATTCCTGGCATGTACGTGAAAAAAGGCGAAGTGATTGCTATTATGGAAGATCAGGCAATCGTTCAATTGCAGCAGGATTATCTTTCTGCAAAGGCTAAATCTATGCTCGCCTCTCTTGAGTTTGAGCGTCAGAGAAATCTTGTTGATGCCAATGCAGGAACATCAAAAAACTTTCAGCATGCGGAAGCTGAATTCAAGATGCAACAGGTTTTGGTAAAGGGGTTGTCTGAAAAATTAAAATTGATTGGTATGGATCCAGTTTTATTGAATGAAACCAATATAACTGGGCAGGTACAATTGAGGTCAACCATCAATGGATTCGTATCCAAGGTCAATGTAAATACAGGGAAATATGTACAACCAGCAGAGACCATGTTTGAACTGATTGACCCAGATGACATCCATGTTGCATTGACAATCTTTGAAAAAGACCTCAATCATATTCATAAGGGGGATGAGGTAAAAATTCACTTTCTTGACAATCCTTCCAAAAATTATATCGCTGAAGTTATTCTTGTGAACAGAGGACTCGATGAAAACCGCACTGCACTGGCGCATTGCCATTTCAAATCAAAGCCTAAAGATCTCCTTCCTGGTATGTTTGTGGAAGGACAGGTTGATATTTCCAATAAAAAGGTGTCCGCTTTGCCTGATGAGGCAATTGTTAGATCTGGGGAAAATCAATATGTTTTTATCAAAAAAGGGGCAAGCAACTATGAGATGAAAGCGGTTGTTACAGGTATTTCTAAGGATGGCAATACTGAAATTTTATCTGGATTGGAAAAAATTTCCGACAGTTCAATTGTACTCAACAATGCTTTCAAACTTTTAGGTATTTTAAAAAATAGTGCTGAGTAGTCAGTACTATCTATAATCCTCTCTTACCGGATTGAATACGTCAATAAGCGTACAATCCTCATATGCATATGCGCTGTGAGGAGTGTTGGAGGGTATGACTTGTATCATTCCTTTTTCCAACAGCACAACTTCATCCCCAATTTGCATTTCCAATTTACCTTCCAGCATGATGGTGATTTGCTCATGTGGATGATGGTGGAGTCCAAGGGTACTTCCTTTTTCAATTGTAACCCAACCTGTAGTCAATTGTTCTCCGTGCACGTACTGTCCCGTAATTCCAGCGCTTAGCTGTTTCTTGTTGATTGCATTGATATGTGGCATGGCATTTATTTTTCAAAGTAAGCGACACTTCCGCCGACCCATTCTTTGTCTTTATTGTAACGGGTGCCGATCATTTTTCCCTTGCTTAGTCTGGCAAGATTGGTGACCAACAACGGATCTTTTTCTTCTTCATTCCATATATACA
>JBEAYH010000023.1:0-12058 GCA_041159435.1 Bacteroidota bacterium
CTACTAAACAATTCAAGGATGAAGGCGCCAGGCACATACACGACTTGCGTGAGAAGTTGCTGCAATATGAAAGTATGCCCCCAAATACACTTCCAGCCTGGTTTACAAGCAATCACGATGAAAACAGCTGGAATGGAACAGAGTATGAGAAATATGGTGAAATGGTATCAGTCCTGGCAGTCTTGTCCTGCACTTGGAATGGTATGCCATTGATATACAGTGGACAGGAATTGCCCAATCATAAAAGGCTTCCATTTTTTGATAAAGATTGCATTGAATGGGAAGGAGTACCTGGACTTCATTCTTTCTATAAAAAATTGCTTGAACTTAGGAAACAGCATGCATGCTTTCAATCCAATACAGCAAAAGCCAATATTTTTTTTCTAAGAAACAGTGTGGATCATCATGTTCTTTGTTTCAAACGTACATCTGGCGATGCTGTTTTATTGGCATGCATCAATTTTTCTCCATATGATCTCCATCAGGTTGAAATTGAGATGGGAGATGAAGCGGGTGTGTATGTTGATCTATTTTCTGACGAACAAAAAACGTTCAATAGCAAATATATCTACCTGGATTTAAAAAGATGGTCTTCTCAGATATGGATAAAGTAAAAAGGCGGAAACAACTCCCGCCTTTTTGTATTGCATCAATTGTAACTATGTTTTTTACTCATTGATTTCAATCGGATATTGGTACATACCATCGTATCCGGGATAGAATCCCTCCAGCAATAATCTTTTGGGTGATTTTGAGATATTCTCCATCAATTCTTCCACTGTCTTTATTTCAGTACCATTTGCTTTCAGAATGATGAATCCATCCTTCATCCTGGTCTGTTCATCAATCAATCCAGCGCTTATTTTGCTGACAACCACACCTCCCTTTACACCATAGTCAGCTGCTTTTTTCTTATCAAGTGTCTGGAAGCTTGCCCCAAGTTTATCAGAAACGGTATTCTTCACAATATCGTATGTCCCGGTTTTATTCTTTAGTGTAATACTGGTTGTGTATTCTTTTCCATTTCTGAGGTAGCTGACATTTATCTTGTCACCAGGCTTGTAGCTGGCAATTTGCTCCACCATTTCACTTCCACCTGTAACTTTTGCACCATTTACTTTTGTGATATAGTCACCTGTTTGAATACCTGAATTCGCCATGGCGCCATCTTTTGCCACTTCAAGTACCAATACTCCTTGACCTTCTTTGTATTTGTTTTTTGTTTTTTCAGATTCAGGTGCAGTCTCCGGTAAGTAGCTGATGCCGAGATAAGCTCTTTGAACAGCACCATATTGCAGCAAATCGTTGATGATTTTTTTTACAATATTGACTGGAATCGCATATGAATATCCTGCATACGCTCCAGTGGGCGAGGCAATGGCTGAAACGATTCCGACCAATTCTCCTGTGGTGCTGACCAATGCACCACCAGAGTTGCCTTGGTTGACAGCAGCATCAGTTTGAATAAATGATTCTATGGGTGAATTGCTCTTTCTGGCATTGAGTCCAAGGGTTCTCGCTTTTGCACTTATAATACCAGCTGTAACTGTAGTTTCAAGATTCAGCGGATATCCAACTGCCAATACCCATTGTCCCAGTTTCACATTGTCAGAATTTCCGTACAGTAAAAAGTTGAGACCTTTTTCTTCAATTTTAATCAGAGCAAGGTCGCTGCTGGGATCTGTACCAATGAGTTTTGCAGTGTACTGTTTTTTGTTGTTGAGTGTTACTTTGATTTCACTTGCTTCATCAATCACGTGATTATTGGTAACAATAAAGCCATCCTCACTGATGATGACACCTGATCCGCTTGCACGTTGGGGAACAGATCTCATCTGGGGACCATTGAAAAAATCTTCGAAAAAATCTTCTCCAAACAGGTCGCTGAATGGACTTCTTTTTGTTTTAGGTAGATTGTTGCTTGCCTGGTTGCTCCCAATGGTAGTGGTAATATGAACCACTGCAGGAACTGCTGCCTGAGAAGCAGGCTGGAAGTCAACTGGTTGACCAGGAACATTGTTGTTGCTGTCAAAAAAACCTGCATAGCTGGCAGGAAGTTTTGAAATATTTTGTTGAATGTTGTTTGGCTTTCTTATGAATGAATCATAACCAAACATGGCGCCAACCGATGTTGCAGCGCTGATAAGTACCACGGTCAATGTTTGCCTAATATTCATACGTTTTTTTTAGTTTTTGAACAATTATTATGCCTAACCAATTGCAAATAAAGAAACCTGACTGAATTTCAGTCAACCTGTCATCCTATTTAACAAATCCTTATGGGGCCTTTGCTGCATGGGATTTGGGTGTCAGGGTTTTCAGGAATTCCATGGTATTGATGCCGTCTGCAAAATCTTCTAAACCTGGATCTTGTGCACCGCCAAACGGGATAAATCCATTTCCGACAATGCATTGAATATCCTCCATGTTCAATTGTTTTACCAGTGACTGCTTGTCATCATAAAATTGGTAATGCAATTGAGAAATGGGGGAGAAGGGTTGTGGATTTTCAAGCAAAACAATTGAATCATTGCTCATATAAAACTTGTTGTTCATGATAGCAATGGTCAGTTGATAATCGAAGTTGTTTTTGTATTTGTCGTGTTCGGTATAATGCTGGTATTTTCTCAAAGCATTCAGCAAGGGTAAAAAGTCATATCCTCTAGGAACAAAAATTTGTGTCACATTTCTGCAACCGAGGCCGAAGTAAAGCTGAATATCATCTGCCAGCTTTTCCAGCTCTGTTGCAGTTTCTTTGCCATCTAAAATCGCAATGGATGTTTTGTTTTTTCGGATGATATGGGGGTATTTGCTAAAGTAGTATTCAAAATACCTGGCGCTGTTGTTGCTTCCAGTTGCCAGATACGCATCACATCCTTTCAGCATTTCACTGATAGAGATGTAGGATTTCATTTCAGGATCAGCATCAATCAAAAAGTTAACAATTCCATTCGGCAAAATGGAATCCTTGGATGAGATTTTGATCACTGATTGGTAGCCAAAAAGGAAACAGCCAATCAGATCATGGAGTCCCACGTAGGGGATATTTCCTGCAAACACAATCCCTGTTTTTATTTCCGGACTCGATGCGTCTGGCACCTGATATTTAGTTGCAAATGCCAGCAGCAAATCTTTTTTCAACATCTTATCTGCAATAGATTTCCCAGCCTTCCATATGTATTCGGGCAGGAACCATCTATTTTCTGCATGAGCCCTGTTTCTTGCTGTTTCGTACAGTGGACTATCTGTTGATAGATAGTCACCCAGATGGCTCAATATTTCTATCCTTTTTTCTAATTTCATGCCGTAATTTTCATTGCATTGCGTTAACTTTAGAATGCATTGACAAATGCAAAATTAACCCCTTGTTGAACCTTTTTAAAATTTAATCATATGGCTATTAAAATCACAGATGAATGTATCAATTGCGGTGCTTGCGAACCAGAGTGTCCCAACAATGCCATTTATGAAGGTGGTGTCGAATGGGCTATTTCCGATGGTACAACTGTAAAAGGTAATTTCACATTGATGGACGGCAGTGTAATAGATGCCGATGGCAAAAACGGACCAATCAGCAACGATACTTACTACATCACACCAAATAAATGCACAGAGTGTCAGGGTTTTCATGAAGAGCCACAATGTGCAGCTGTATGTCCGGTTGATTGCTGTGTCCCTGATGAATTGTACAGAGAAACAGTTGATGAGTTGATGTCGAAGAAAGAGAAATTACACATTTAAGCTTTTCACATACATGTCGAACCCAGCCATTGCTTTTGTAACAGGTGGGTATTCTTCTGAGGCCGTGATTTCCTATAAGAGTGCCATCACGATCGAGAAGCATATTGATCCTTCCAGGTACAACGTTTTTCGAATTGATATCACACCGGATAAGTGGTTTCATACTACAAAAGGGGGAGAAGAGTTCATTGTCAACAAAGACGATTTTTCACTCACGATTGGTGGTGAGAAAATCTGCTTTGATGCCGTTTTTATTGGCATTCACGGCACACCAGGTGAAGATGGAAAACTGCAGGGGTATTTTGATTTGCTCAACATCCCATATACCTCCTGTGATGCAACAGCCTCTGCAATCACCTTCAATAAAAGATATACAGTGGCCATTGCAGGTGCAGCCGGATTCCATGTTGCCCAATCCATTCATTTATTCAAGGAAAATCATCAAGAGCGAAAAGCACAATTACAAAAGTTAAAATACCCGGTTTTTGTGAAGCCAAACAATGGTGGATCAAGCATCGGTATGAGCAAATTGTCATCGCCTGAGGGCTTGGATGAAGCATTGGAAAAAGCTTTCAAGGAAGACGATCAGGTGTTGGTGGAGGAATTTATTTCAGGAAGAGAGTTTACGATTGGTGTATACAAATCAAATGGAAAAATTATCACCCTTCCTTTTACAGAAGTGATGTCACAAAATGATTTTTTCGATTTTGAAGCAAAATACCAGGGAAAATCAACTGAAGTCACACCAGCCGTTTGCAGTGAGGATATTGCACGCAAGGTGAGAAATGCAGCTGCAGGCATTTATGCTGTATTCAATTGCAGGGGAGTGGTGAGGATGGATTTTATTTACAATGAGCAATTGCAAGAGCCATTTTTGCTGGAGATCAATACAGTACCTGGACAAAGCGATGCGAGCATCGTTCCACAGCAGGTCGCTGCAGCTGGAATGACCTTGCGAGAGTTTTATGCAATGCTGATTGATGATGCATTGAAATCCAAGCAATAAAACATGAATTTTTCATTTATCACAGACAGACCGCTATGGCAAAATATCCTCGCAGGAATGGGTATTTCGGTTCTGTTGGTTGGTATATTTCTTTTGACATTGAATGTCATCACCAATCATGGTGAGTACCTTGTTGTACCTGATGTGAAAGGAAAATTGTTGGAAGATGTTCAATCGAATTTAGAGCAGAAGGGATTTGAGGTGTTGATACAGGATTCAATTTATGTTGATAGTCTGCAACCCAACATTATCATTAAACAATTTCCTGATCCGGAAGCCACGGTGAAGGTAAACAGAGTGATATACCTCACTATCAACCGGACAGTCCCGCCAACCATACCCATGCCCAACTTGATTGGCATGACACTTCGAAATGCATTGTCGGAACTGAAATCAGTTGGACTCAAACTGGGGGATACCAGCTATGTTTCAGACATCGCAAAAAACGCAGTCAAAGATCAATTGGTGGATGGTTCTTCCATCAAGCCAGGCGCACCAGTCAGAATGGGTTCTGCGGTTTCTTTATTCATTGGATCTGGATTGGGTGGGGCAGAAATGCCAGTCCCTGATTTATTCGGAATGACTTACGGCGAGGCCAAAACATTTTTGCAGTCCACCGGTATTTCAACAGGCCTGATCATGTTAGATCCCGGAGTGACCGATACGATAGCAGGATATGTATATTGGCAAAATCCCCCTCCTTATGATGCACAAAGCAATGTAAATGTGCTGAGGGTAGGACAATTGGTTGATATCAAATTATCAGTTGCCAAACCTGAGCGTCCCGTGATTCCGGAAAAGCCGTCAGAACAATAATATTTTAATAATTTTGATTTATGAAAACTATTGATGTCAGTTCCCTTAAATCTAAATTGGATGCAGGTGAATCTTTGCATTTGGTTGATGTTCGTGAGCCAGCTGAACATGATGAATTCAATATTGGCGGAATGCTGCTGCCCCTGGGGAATATCCGCATGGGAGATATAGATGCAATTGAAAACCTGAAGGAGAAAGAAGTCTATCTCTACTGCCGAAGTGGAAACAGAAGTGGACAAGCTGCTTTGATACTAGAGTCTATGGGTTTTTCAAATGTCACCAATGTAGTCGGTGGTATGCTGGCATGGCAGGATCAATTTCCTGGTTAATACACAACTTTCATATCGTCTATTGCTTTTTGCATTAATACTTCAATGAGGCTTCTGCTGAAGTCCTCGATGGAAGAGGGGTTGATAGATTTTGTTTGAACAGACCAAATCAATGTTTCTGTTTTGGCATCAAATAAATTGCCTTCCATAAAATAATATCTATCTGTAACGTAGTAGCCTGGATCATAGAAAAAGGGGTACCAATAAGAATAAAAGCCCCTGAAATAGAATCCATAACCTGGATAGGGACCATCATACCACATCCCACCCGGAATATATCTTGTCTCACTTCGCTTGTCAACCAAATTGATTGTAAAAATGATATCACATTGAAGTGAGTGGATTTTTTCAATCATTTGCTCTTTTGACGGAGGATTCTTGGATGCAAAAGTTGGTGGAAAATGATCCCAGCTTCTTTCCACTTGAAAACCTTTTTTATTTGCAGCTATGCCCATTTCCTCTTCCAAATGGGTTCTTACATGTGGATTTGATACAAGTGCTGCAACAAATATTTTTTTGTAAGTGGTAGGTGAGTGGAATTCCTTGTTGGACCAGGAATAAGTAATGCTGTGTTGTGTTCCACAACCTGTAATCAATAGAACGATGAAGATTCCTTTCAAAACATGTTGCATACATTTTTATTATGTATGCAACATATGGGGAATGCTACTTTAAAAAAATGATGAAGGAATAAATTATACCAAATCAATCTTTTTGTAAAAATTACAGCGAGATGTTCAGCCCAATCATCCAATTTCTTTCGGCCATGGGGTAGAAGTAGTTGTTTCTAACCATGCTGCCACCATATATGTAACTGTAGGTATATCCGTTTGGCGCATAGAGTGCATTGAAAACATTGTTTAATTGCACCACTGCCGCAATATTCGTTCCATTCTTGGTAAAAAATGTTCTGTTGATTTGCAGATCATTTACAAGATATGGGTCAAGGCTTCTGTCTTTGCGTGATGTATTGTCTAGGTATTGCCTGCTTACATATTTTGCGATCCATCTCAATTCGGTATTTTTCATGATGGTTGCACTAAGTATGGTATTGTTTACAACTGACGGAGAGAAGGCAATATTTGATGAGTTGTACTCATTGGTTTTTTGTCCACCATTGTCATAATCATCATAATATTCGGTGAAGGATTGTATTCTATTTTGACTCAAGGCCAGATTGCTTGTCAGTTGCAGCCAGGGTTTGATTGCATAGGAGCCTTCCATTTCTATGCCTCTTCTAAAGCTCTTTGGAATATTGATTCTGGCATATGCGCCTACATCATTTATTTTTCCCGTCAGTACCAATTGGTCTCTGTAGCTCATATAATAGAGCGTGATGGAGTATCTGTATTTTTTCTCTGTTCGCTGGATTCCTGCTTCAAAGTCATCTAGTCGCTCCGGTCTTGGAATTTCTTGACTGCCCGCTTCAAAATCGTCTCTATTTGGCTCTTTGGTCGCTCTTGCAAAAGATACGTAAGTGCTGATTTTATCTTTTGTATATCTGATGCCTGCTTTGGGATTGAAGAAGGTCCACTGCTGTTTGATTATAAGGGTTGGATTGTTTCTGAATCCATTGATATTGTATTGTACATTTCTCAATTGCACATCACCAAAGAATTGGAAGTTTCCAGATTCTTCCATCCATTTTCCAAACACAGACTGTTCAGATTTATTTGCAGTTAACTCATACCATTTGTAATCTTTCGGTATGGAATATTTTGCCCAAATGATCTTTCCAAAGTGATTGCCCAAATAATTGCTCCAATTACCACCCAATGTGACTTCTCGTTTTTCATTTTTATGCCTCACAGAAACATTGTTCCCATAGAATAGATTGTCAAGCCAAAGTTGTCTGACAATATCAGTGGAACCAACCGGACTACCATTGATTGTAGGCTCTTTTAGTCCGTACGAATCATATGACTGGTCTATTTTATATTGTTCATAGTATCCTCTTCCACTGGTTGCAAAGAGGGTATTGTTCAAATTCCATTTTGAATTGATTTTTTTATTGTAGAACAACTGATAATGTGTCTGCCAGTAATTATCTGTTTCATTGTCATATGGGTCAATACCCGGTCTTTGTCCTGCTTCGTTGAATCTCCGGTTGATTTTCATTTGATCTTCGGAAACTCCATACCAAGCCTGATATGTTTTTTCTTTGCCAGAGATGATATTGAATCTCAATGAGGAGTTCTCTTTGATGCTGGCTGCTGAAACATAAAAGGATTTCAGGTCACTGCTGGCTCTCTCAACATATCCATCACTATTGATTGAAGACAATCTTACATCTACGCTGTATCGATTGTTGATCAATCCGGTTCCAGCTTTGAATGTATGTTTGAATGTGTTGTATGATCCAATTGAATTGTTGATTTCTGTATATGCTTTTTCCTGCAATTCATTGGTCAGGATATTGACAGTTGCCCCGAAAGCTCCTGCACCATTGGTGCTGGTGCCAACCCCTCTTTGGATTTGTATGCTATTGGTAGATGAAAGCAGATCTGGCATGTTTACAAGAAATACTCCCTGTGATTCAGCATCGTTGTATGAAATACCGTTGATGGTAAAATTGATTCTGCTTGGATCTGTCCCTCTGATTCTTATACCGGTATAGCCTACACCATTGCCAGCGTCTGAGTTGGCAACTGCTCCCGGAACTTGATTCAAGATAAATGGGATATCCTGACCCAGGTTGCTTTTTGCGATATTACTTTTATAAATCATGGATTGAGTGAATGGATATTTCTGTTCAGCTCTGACACCTTGGATTTCAATCGTTGGCATCAATGGTGACTTTTTAATATTTGAGTCGACCGAACTGCTCAAAACCGTTGAAAATGTTTTCTGTGCAGTTCCATTCAAATGCAAAAGCAGAAAAAGCGAAAAGGTTACTAGAAATGTTGGTTTCATATCTGACTGTTTTTAAATTAGTCAGGTATGCCAGCAGAAGAGGAGATGGAGTGTGGTACTGTCCTTCCCTGCGCAGGCATTATCCTGATCAGGTTCGACGGGTTTATCTCAGCCATGAAATAGCATCACAGCACCCCGGAACAATACAAAATTATACTTTCCAACAGTTTCAAAAAAATTATCTTCGAATCTTTTGAATTTGTTGTAACAATTTTGCAAGTTGACCGTATTAAGTTTAAACACACGAAAATGAAGAAACTGTTTATACTATTGGGAGTACTTTTTAGTTTAATTGTACATGCACAGGATAAATTGATCATCAATGATCCAATGGCTGTAATCAGAGACATGGGAAGGTTTGATAAGATTGAAATACACGGTCCCTTCAAAGTATATTATTCAGTCAGTGATCGATATACTGTGGCAATTAGTGCAAATTCTGAAAGTGCACGTGATAGGATTCAAGTAAAAAACAATGGGGGAGTGCTGGCTTTTGATTTGGAGAGCAATTACAGAAACTGGATTACGGGTGACAATAAATTCAAATTGTATATTTCAGCTCCTACAATAGATGAAATCAGTGCATCTGGTGCAGTCAATTTTTTGGTAACTGATTTATTGAAGTCAGATGATTTGAAAATCAAGTTTACAGGTGCAAGTGATTTTCTTGGTAAACTGGATTGCCAACATCTCAACATGCAGTTTACGGGAGCCTCAGATGTTGAACTTACTGGTAGATCATCCGAGGTAGAAGCTGTATTAACAGGTGCGAGCAAATTGAAAGCTGCAACATTTAAAATTGAAAATGCAAACATCAAAGTATCCGGCGCATCCAATTCCACCATTTTTGTTTCCAATAAACTGCATGCAGTTGCAACCGGGGCCAGTACCATACAGTATTATGGCAATCCAACTCAAGTAGAACTCAGTTCATCAGGCGCCAGCAAAGTCAAGCGAGCAAATTGATACAATAGTAAAGTAGAAAAGGCAACCCAAGGGTTGCCTTTTTTGTTGCGAAGGCTGGGATCGAACCAGCGACCTTCGGGTTATGAGCCCGACGAGCTACCGCTGCTCTACTTCGCGATGTGGATCGCAAAGTTACTGTAAAATGATCAATGTTCAAAACAATTTTTACTATGTTACCTTTGCGGAAGAGTGATGAAATCTGGATTTGTAAATATTGTTGGAAAGCCCAATGCTGGCAAGAGCACATTGTTGAATGCATTGTTGGGTGAAAAATTGTCGATCGTTTCATCTAAAGTTCAAACAACCCGACACCGCATCAGGGCATTTCTTTCAGGGGATGATTACCAAATCGTATTTTCTGATACGCCTGGTGTGATAGAGCCGAAATACAAATTGCATGAAAAAATGATGTCAGCTGTACATGCAAGTATGGAGGATGCGGATGTTTGCCTTTTTCTGGCAGATGCCAGAGATGCCATTGAGGATATTCAAGCAACCATTGAATCCTTGAAAGTGAAGATTCCACTGATTTTGGTGTTGAATAAAATGGACTTGATTAAATCGGGTAATTTGGCAGAAAAAATTTCTTCCCTTAAAACAATCCAAGGTGTCAATAAATTGATTGCAATATCTGCCAAGCAAAAATTGCACCTCGATCAATTGACAAGCACCATCATTGCGTTGCTTCCTGAAGGACAAGCATATTATGACAAGGATGAGTTGACCGATTTGCCTACTAAGTTTTTTGCATCAGAAATCATTCGCGAAAAAATATTTGAATTGTACGAAGAAGAACTGCCATATCAGACAACTGTGATGATTGCTAAATTCGAAGAGAAGTTGACCTTGATCAAAATTACAGCAGACATCATCGTTCATCGTGAATCACAAAAAGCAATCATCTTGGGTGCAAAAGGATCAAAGATCAAAGAACTTGGAACCAGATCAAGATTAGAACTTGAAAAGTTTCTTGATTCTAAGGTATTTCTTGAATTGTTTGTGAAAGTGCGTGATAACTGGAGAAATAACGATCTTTACCTTAAAGAATACGGATATAACTGATTTAATTCCATGCGTATTATCATTTCAATATTAATCAATTGTTTAATTGTTGCCACTGTCAACAGTCAGTCAGGTTATTTGCCAAGAGAGGATTTCTCAGGTGCAACCTATACATTGGCGGTACATGAGGTGAATTTTGAGGGCGTTGAAAACAAAGGGGGACTCCGATTGTCGTATGAAAAAATTAAAGGAAGTCCATATTTTATGGACAGTTTTCAGGTTGCAAAATTTTTCAAAGCCAATGGTACGGCAGCCATCGGTGAAATCAAAGCCAAACTCAATTTGGCCACCCATGAAATCCATTTCATCGGAGAGGGAGGCAAAGAGTTTATTGCCCCTGCACAACTTTCTAATAAAGTAGCTTTTAGCAATGGTGCAGTTTTTATACTCAATACAGATGAGTTTCAACTGAACAAGAAACCGTTGAACGGGTATTCTCAGATTTTGATCGATGGAAAAATTACGTTGTATAAGTATGTAAAAAAAACTGTGTCATCGGCTGATTCTATGTTCGGTACGCTAAAGCGTTATTTTTTCTCAACCAGCCAGTTGTATTATGTAAAATACAACAATAAGATAACGCATTTGAAGAAAATCAATGAGGACGCCATCTTTGAAATCGCACCACCTGATAACACGATTACAAAGTGGCTCTCTGCAAACAAAATGAATTTAAAACGAGAGGAAGACTTGGTGGCTTACCTTAAAAAATGGAATGGGCAATAGCATTGCTCGGACTGACTGTATACAATGAGTGGATTTACATTAGCTATCGTGGGAAGACCCAATGTGGGCAAGAGTACTTTTTTCAATCGATTGCTCGAGCAGCGTAAAGCAATTGTGGAAGATACCCCTGGAGTTACAAGGGACAGGCAATATGGTATATCAGAATGGAATGGCAAGTCATTCAACGTAATTGATACAGGCGGATTCGTGCAGGATGGACAGGAGGTATTTGAAAAAGAAATACGTCAACAAGTGATGATTGCCGTTGAGGAAGCCAATGCAATTGTTTTCATGTGTGACGTAACAACTGGAATCACAACATTGGATGAGGCAATGGCTGAAGTCTTGCGCAGCGCAAAAAAGCCTGTTTTCCTGGTTGTAAACAAAGTTGACAACAATGAGCGTCAAATTGATGCAACTGAATTTTATTCGATGGGAATTGAAAATACTTATTTTCTTTCCTCCATGTCAGGAAGCGGTACGGGTGAAGTATTGGATG
>JBEAYH010000040.1:0-6872 GCA_041159435.1 Bacteroidota bacterium
TCATAACAGACTATTCCAGATTGATTTATATTTGCTCTTAAACAAACCCTTTAACCGTCAACCGTCAACCGTCAACCGTCAACTGTTAACAGTTAACTGTTAACTCACTACCCAAAACTTATAACTCACAACTGATATGAAACTCCTCGAAAATAAAATAGCCATTGTAACTGGTGCTGCACGCGGAATTGGCGAAGCCATTGCCATCAAATTGGCCGAACACGGCGCACATATTGCCTTTACATATGTAAGTGAAAGCAGTGCTGAAAAAGCAAATACCCTGGTAACAAAACTTGAAGGCATGGGTGTAAAAGCAAAAGCATGGAGAAGCAATGCCGGAAATTTCAGCGAGTCAGAGGCATTTGTCAATGAGGTGGTGAAAGAATTTGGAACAGTAGATGTCTGTGTAAACAATGCAGGGATTTCAAAAGACAATTTGCTTTTGCGCATGACGCCAGAGCAGTGGGATGATGTGATGGAAGTCAACCTCAAAAGTGTTTTCAATATGACCAAGCAGGTCATTCGTCCCATGATGAAGGCCAAAAAAGGATCCATCATCAACATGAGTTCCATCATAGGTATTCGTGGAAATGCCGGACAATCGAGTTATGCTGCAAGCAAGGCAGGCATCATTGGATTCACCAAATCAATCGCACAAGAGATAGGAAGCAGAAATATTCGTGTAAATGCGATTGCCCCCGGATTCATTGAAACCGATATGACCCATTACCTCAAAGAAGGAGAGGCTGCACAATCCTTTCTTGCAAAAATTCCATTGGGCAGATTTGGTTCTGCGGAAGAAATTGGAAACACAACTCTTTTCCTTGCTTCCGATATGAGCAGTTATATCACAGGGCAGGTATTGAGCGCCTGCGGCGGATTAAATATTTAATCCCTGTTAATCTTTTCAGAAACGTCTTCAAGATTGGGAATTTAGAGGATGATTCATTAAATTGGATCTGTGAAAAAGACAGTCCTGGCCTATATTTTACTTGCTACCTTCTCCATCCAATTGATCCCAATCAAGGAGATAGGAAGCATATTGTATGGCAACCAAATGATTGAAGAGATTTGCAGCGGAATAGACGGTGAAGAAAAAACTGCAGATTTCAATGAAGATGTCAATTCGAAAGAATTTGACTACAACAAACTTACTGCTGATCTGGTATTTTTTATACGCACCCATTCAACATCCAATCTAATGGAAAAATACTACGGATCTCGACTGGCAGATGATACCCCTACACGACCTCCATTGGGACTTTCAGTCTGATCGAAGACGACCCATCTGATTTGATAATTTATATTCTTTGCAATGGCTACCCATTGACATCATCACACTTCATTTTTCGAATTCATGAAATCTGTTCAAAATAATAAAAGTATCAATGCTGATCTGCTTGCAGGCATGGTTGTTTTTTTGGTTGCGCTCCCCCTGTGTCTTGGTATAGCAGTTGCAAGCGGCGCACCACCTTTTGCAGGAATCATCACTGGAATCATTGGTGGGGTGATCGTAGGGATATTGAGTAAGTCAAATGTAAGTGTAACTGGTCCTGCAGCCGGATTGATCGCAATCGTGCTGGTAGCCATAACGGATTTGGGATATGAATCTTTTCTGCTGGCAGTCATGATTGCAGGACTCATTCAGTTAACACTGGGATTGGCAAAAGCAGGAGGAATCTCTAGCTATTTTCCAACAAGTGTGATTGAAGGAATGCTGGTAGCCATTGGCATCATCATCATCAAAAAAGAATTGCCGCATGCGATTGGTTACGATCTGGAACACGAAGGAGATTTTTATTCCTATCAACTGTTGAGAGAAGACCAGGGGTTTTTTGGAGAAATTTTACACGCATTCAATTTTGCACATACAGGTGCAATTATTGTGACCATTGTTTCTATTGCAATCATTGTTGCATTTAATAAAATACCGGCACTCAAAAAAATAAAAGCCATACCAGGAGCACTCGTTGCAGTAATCGCCGGCATCTTCTTAAATGAGGCTTTCAATGCTTTCAAACCAACATGGGTGATTGCCAATGAACATCTCGTTGTTTTACCAACTGCAGATTCCTTTTCATCTTTCATCGGACAATTTCAGACCCCCGATTTCTCAGCATTTGCGAATCCCCAAGTATGGATTGTAGGCGTAACAATCGCCATTGTTGCAAGCATCGAAACACTTCTATGCCTGGAAGCCGGAGATAAAATGGACCCAATGAAACGTTACTCCAGTGCCAATGCAGAATTAAGGGCACAGGGTATTGGTAATATGTTGTCAGGGCTAATAGGTGGACTCCCCATGACTTCAGTGATTGTTAGAACAACTGCCAATATCAATGCAGGAGCAAAAACAAAAATGTCTGCCATATTTCATGGAGCATTTTTATTGATTGCAGTTGTATTGATTCCAGGAATATTGAATAGGATTCCTATGGCAAGTCTTGCTGCCATCTTAATTATGATCGGATTGAAATTATCGAGTCCAAAGGTTTTCAAACATATATGGAGCTCCGGCATGCAACAATTCATTCCTTTTATCATCACAGTTATTGCAGTCGTTTTCACTGACTTGCTAAAAGGTGTAGGTGTAGGTTTGATCGTAAGCATTTTCTATATCCTAAAGGGAAATATGAAGCTTGCGTACAACTTTAAAAAAGAGAAGTACAATGAAGGCGAAACCATTCACATTGATCTGGCGCAGGAAGTTTCGTTTTTAAACAAAGCAGCAATCAAACAAACACTGAATGATTTACCAAACAACAGCAAAGTAGTCATTGATGCAGGAAATACCGTGTATGTTGATTTTGATGTACTTGAATTGTTCAGGGACTTTCTGCAATTTGGTGCCCAGGAAAGAAACATTGATGTAAAACTTGTAAATTTTAAATCTTCCTATAACATGAATGATGCACAACATGTGCATTCAGAAAATGATTAAAATCAATTAAATTACTAGATATGAAAACATACGAAAAATTATTAGAGAACAATAAGAATTGGGCACACCAATCCATTGAAAAAGATCCAGAATTTTTCAATAGATTGAAAAATACCCAAACGCCTGAATATTTATGGATTGGCTGCAGCGATAGCCGTGTGCCGCCCGATTCAATCACAGGTACCGTTCCCGGTGAAATTTTTATCCATCGAAATATCGCCAACATGGTTGTACATACAGATTTCAATATGTTGTCTGTTTTGCAATATGCAGTGGAGGTACTGAAAGTGAAACACGTGATTGTATGTGGACACTATAATTGCGGAGGAGTAAAAGCGGCGATGACTCACCAATCACTTGGAATTATCAACAAGTGGCTGCGCAACATCAAAGATGTTTACCGTATACATTACGATGAAATCAATTTTTTACCAACCGAAACAGAGCGGGTGAACAAATTGATTGAACTCAATGTGCAGGAACAAGTGATGAACCTTGCAAAAACTTCTATCATTCAAAAGGCATGGAAGGAAAACAATGCTCCACATCTGCACGGCTGGGTGTATGGGCTGGATGATGGACTGATTAAACCAATCTTTGAAATGGCTGCCGGGACCCATATTGATCCCATCTATGAATTTGATAATTTGTAAGACTACTTTCTTGCATCAATTTCCTTGCACAACGATGAAAATATTTCATCGATCGTTCCGAGTCCGTTGAGATGAACAACTTTGTTGTACATCTTGTAATGCTCAGCCACTGCAAGGGTTTCATTCCGATATACTGCAATTCTTTTTTTCTGTACCTCAGGATCTGCATCGTCTGATCGGCCTGAAGTTTTTGCCCTGCCAATCATTCGCTGAATGAGTTCCTCCTCGGGTACATCGAGGGCCAATACAACATGAATTTCGGTTGCATGAGATTGCATGAGTGCATCCAATGCTTCAGCCTGTGCTTTGGTTCGTGGAAATCCATCAAATAAAAATCCATTCACCCCTTTATTCGCACTGATCGCTGCATCTACCATGCCAATGACAACTGCATCAGGCACCAATTGTCCTGCATCCATGAATGATTTCGCTTTCAACCCCAATTCGGTTTTGGAAGCAATCTCAGATCGCAACAAATCACCTGTTGACAAATGCTTTAATCCGTATGTAGAAATTAATTTTTCTGATTGCGTACCCTTGCCACTTCCAGGGGGACCGAATAAAATCAAATTGAACATTTCAGTCAGTTTTGGGTTTATTAGATGGAACCTCTTTAAAAAGGAGGGTAAATATAGTTAGTTTTACGCATAAATTTTTGAGATGAGATACATGACATTTGCCTTAGCGGGACTGCTGCTCATCTGCAGTTGCACCGCACAACAAAAGCCTTCAAAACCCAATCATATGGAAGAGAAAAAAAACAGTCCGGTCTTCTCCAGAACTAGCAACGACAAAGTGGAGATCAGTGAGGAAGAATGGAAAAAGTTATTGTCACCTGAACAATTTTACATTGCCAGGCAAAAAGGAACTGAGCGGCCCTGGACCAGCCATTTTGAAACTTCAAATGAACTGGGCACCTATTATTGCGTCGCATGTGGCTATACCCTTTTCAAAAGCAATACCAAATTTGACAGCGGTTGTGGTTGGCCGAGTTTCTTTGAACCTGTTTCGAAAAAGAGCATCATTTATACAGCTGATAACACACTTGGTATGAGAAGAACAGAAGTACAGTGTGGAAGATGCAAGGCTCACCTTGGACACGTATTCAATGATGGTCCACCTCCAACTGGATTGAGGTACTGCATCAATGGTGTGAGCTTGGGATTTGAGAAGAAATCGGAATAGAGTTGACAGTTGTCAGTTGACAGTTAAAAGCGAATATAGAATTACATCCAACCGTCAACTGTCAACTGTTAACTGTTAACTGAATTTATTTAACCTGATCCATTTCAACAAGCACTGTAATATCCACATCCTTACCTACTGCCAATCCACCTGCTTCCAATGCTGGTGCATATTTCAACCCAAACTGCAAACGGTCAATGGTTGCCTTGGCTTTGAAACCTGCTTTGATACCACGACCGGTATTGATCTGTCCTCCATAAGTCACATCAAATTCTACTGTCTTGGTAACATCGCGGATGGTAAGATCGCCAGACAATTTGTATTTGTTGTTTCCCAATGGCTTCATTGACTTGCCCACAAATGTCATTTTTGGAAACTTTTCTGCATTGAAGAAATCATCGCTCTTCAAATGTCCATCTCTGCGGTCATTATCTGTATTTACTGAAGCAACATCTACCGAAAAACTAACTTTCGCATCAGAAAGATCAGCCTTTGACGCAACCAAATTACCATCAAACATTTTGAAGCTGCCTTCTACCTCTGATACCACCATATGTGATACAGCAAATTTTACGTTGGAGTGAACCTTGTCAACATTCCATGTTGTTTGGGCACCTGCCACCATAGATGACACCAGTGCAACGAGACCGAGAATTGATTTTTTCATGATTGTAATAATTGATGTTTAAACACTAAATTAAGAAAATTCCTCATTCCAGCCAAATTTTCCTTGGGGTCTGACTGGTTTCTATGGATCAATGCCTTCGGTAAAAGAAATTTTCCTTGGAGGGTATTAATCCATAATTTTCGGAAAATTATTAAACATGTCAGCGCTGAAAAAGTTCTCATTTGTCCTCGTGCTATCATTATTTACCATGGGTGCCATAGCCCAGAAATTCAACCTGGACCAATTTAAAAACTGGAAACCAAGGAATATTGGTCCGTCTGGAATGAGCGGACGCATCACCACCATTGATGCAGTTGTTGCAGATCCAAACACCATTTGGATTGGTGCAGCTTCAGGCGGAGTATGGAAAACCAACAATGCAGGAGGAAGCTGGGAATCTGTTTTTGAAGATCAGCCCATTTTGAACATCGGCTCTATTGCCATACAGCAATCGAATCCATCGACTGTTTGGGTGGGAACAGGTGAAGGAAATCCAAGAAACTCTGTGAGTCTGGGTGAAGGCATGTACAAGACCATTGACGGAGGGAAAACATGGAAGCGCGTGGGACTGGAAAAAACCAGAAACATCCATCGCGTCATCATTGATCCAACCAACCCCAATACTGTGTATGCTGGTGCAATTGGAAATCCCTATGCAGAGCATCCAGAAAGAGGAGTCTTTAAAACAACCGACGGTGGTGAAACCTGGAACAAAATACTTTTTACAAATGATACTTCAGGCGTGGCTGATATGATCATGGATCCATCCAATCCCAATAAATTATTTGTAGCCATGTGGCAACACCGCAGAACACCTTGGAGCTTGAGCAGCGGAGGCCCTGGCAGCGGACTGTTCATGACATTTGATGGTGGCAAGACCTGGAAAAAACTCGGAGCAAAAGAAGGTTTGCCCGATGGTAACCTCGGAAGAATTGGATTGGCGATTTCAAGAAGCAATCCCAATCGTGTCTACGCATTGGTGGAAGCAACCAAAAACGGATTGTACAAATCAGACGACGGTGGATTGAATTGGACTTTGATGAACAGCAATCCGGAATTTGTCTCAACGCGTCCATTTTATTTTCAGGAAATCGCGTGCGATCCCCAAAATGAAAACAGACTTTGGCTGATCTACCAAATGATTTCAAAAAGTGAAGATGCAGGAAAGAACTTTGAAGTAGTAATCCCTTACAACGGCATTCATCCTGATCATCATGCATTTTGGATCCATCCCAACAATCCAAATTTCATCATCGATGGAAACGATGGCGGCATCGGCATTACAAGAGACAAGGGTAAGACATGGATTTTTGATGAAAAAATTCCTGTTGGACAATTCTATCATATCAATGTTGACAATGAAACTCCTTACCATGTAATGGGCGGCATGCAAGACAATGGAACATGGCATGGACCTGCTTATACA
>JBEAYH010000046.1:0-7758 GCA_041159435.1 Bacteroidota bacterium
CATCAGCCCAGGTGCGTTCATTGTATCTGTAAGGGGCGCCGTAACTATTCCCTTGCTGGTAACCCTCTTTTCTTTTTCCCATTTCATACAATTCAATGGCATCCTGTAAACATTGCTGGGAGAAAATTTGCTGACCAGGGACTTCTTTAAAAATTCTGTACCCAATGGCCATCGCTGCTGCTGAACGTCCAGCAACATTGGATACCCCCGTTGCTTCACTTTTGTATTTACCCAAACCCTGTGGCTTGCCATTTGCAAAATAAGCTGTTCGATATTTGTTAACCCCCCATCCGTAATTGGCTGGATCCTCATGTGGCATTTTAAATCCAAGATGATCCCTGTCATCTGCCACCTGATGTATCAATTCATACTTGGTGGGATGCAGCTTATGTATCCAATCCAATCCCCACTTCGCTTCATCCAGCACATCTGCAATACCATTGGATTGTGGCAATCCCCATTCATTGACCTTGTCCCCAAAAGCAGATGGATTCCATTCATATGCCATGAGCATTCTTGCGGTTGCATTGCTGCCTGTGATCAGATATTTCAACTGATCGCCTGCATCGTGCCATCCACCGGTTGCATCGACGTAAGAAGAATCCGGACGATTGCCATAAAAACTTCTTCCATCCAATGCGTGACAGACTTGATTGGTAAAAGGATTGAAACCACATCGCTGTGTTTGCATAAACTGTACAACTGTTTCCTGTATGGCTGGATAATTGCCAATGATAAAAGGCTGAGATTGAATTTTTTTATCTGTGCTGGCTATAATGTATGTTCCGGGTTTGCGAATCTCATCAAACTTGTATTCATAATAATATTGAAATGGAGGCCAATTTTCTTTTTGAAGCAGCGTGGAATGAAACGACTTTATTTGATTGCCTTGATCATCATACAGTCCAAATGAATTCAAAATGGGAGTTTTGGATAATACCAAAGCTTTTTTGGGCTGATCGATACCATATCCAATCAAGTTGGCCCTGATATAGGTATCCTGTGCCTCGATTTCTAAGAAGAAGAACAAAAGAGAAAAAACCAATAATTTTTTCATATGAGGCATTTCAATAATTGAATGTAAACATAACAAAGGAATTATTTACCTTAATGTAAATTTTAAATTATGCTTGCCAAGAATCTTTGGGTCACAGCGTTGACTATCATCCTCCTGAATATTTCTGCATTTGCTATTCCCAAGCTTCCGAAGGAAGTACGTGGATTTTGTATAGCAGCTCCTTCATACAACGACCTTGATAACTTTATAAAATTCATTGACGATGAGTTAGCAAGCAGAAAAGTGAATCTGCTGATCATGCGCATTGATTATAATTACCAATACAAATCCCATCCGGAATTGATAACATCCGAAAAAAGACCCAATGATCCATCAAATATTGCGGCACTGTCACAATCAGAATTGAAACGCATTGTTGAAGTATGCAGAAAACATAACATAACACTGGTACCTCAGGTAAATTTATTTGGACATCAATCATGGGCAACCACCTTGGGACCTCTGCTCAAAAAATATCCGCAGTTCGATGAAACACCCTGGATCAGAATTCCTGATACGTATAAATGGCCCAACAATGAAGAGCTTTACTGTAAAAGTTATTGTCCCCTTCATCCTGAAGTACACACAATTGTATTTGACTTGGTAGATGAAATCATGGAAGCTTGCGAAACAAAACATTTTCACGCAGGCATGGATGAGGTATTCTATATAGGGATGGGAGGCTGCACAAGATGCGCAGGGCTCGACAGGTCAAAATTATTTGCAGATGAAGTAAATAAAATCAATGATCATATCAACGCAAAAAATGGAAGATTGTGGATTTGGGGAGACAGAATGATTGATGGAAAGGAAACAAAACTGGGTATGTGGGAAGGAAGCACCAATGACACCTACCGTTCCGTAGATATGATCAATAAAAATGTTGTTATCAATGACTGGCACTATGAATCAGCCCCTAAAACAGCTGAATTTTTTGCGGGCAAAGGATTTGATGTCATGATGTGTCCTTGGAGAAAAGCAGATGTTGCCAAACAGCAAGTAGATGACTACGAAGCGTTTAAAAAATCAGCTCCCCATAAAATCGCAAAACACTATCGGGGATTCGTGCAAACCGTTTGGACGAGCGCTAACAATTTCCTGCAATTCATGAATGGAACAAAGACCGAGGAAAAATTTTCTACAGTTGAATGTTTCAAAACACTGATGACATCTTTGAACAAATGAGTATTGATATTTTTTATAACTTAATCTAATAAAATCAACAATAATGAAAACACAATTTGTATTGCTTGTAAGCTTCCTTTTGACAGCAGCAACATGCTTCGCTCAAAAATATGAATTCCGCATCGTCACAACTGTAGAATCCATCGTGCCCAATGGTATCGGCAGATCCAGAATGATTTCTTCCAATGAAGCCCGTGATTACAAAGAATTCACAACTTCAAGAAGTGAAGAGGACAATTCACGCAATTCATCTGACAGATCAGATATCAGGGTGAAAGCATTTGACGAAACAAAACTGCTGAACTTTTATAACCTGGGTGGCATCCGTTTTCAAAACATTGTAGCCAACGATGCGGTGGTTACTTCAAAATTGAATGCAATGGCTGAAGAAGGATGGGAGCTGACCTTTGTGAACAGCGCTGTAGAGTCAGATGGCGGCAAAGATGATGGCGTTGGAATTTTTATTACCCGATACGTTTTCAGAAAAGTAAAAAAATAATCACCAAGTTATACAGCAACTTGAAGATTGATCCGTTAATTGATGTGTTTCAAATCATCCTCTGAAACGCATCCAGCGCAGCGGGATTTCGCATGGATTGGGTACTGGTTGCAGTTTGATCTGTGATTCCCATCAGGATACGCTTTACAGGTATTTCCATTTTTTTACCGCTGATGGTATATGGAATATCAGGTACCATGTAAATAGCATCTGGTACATGGCGAGGGGAACAGGACTTACGCAACAATTGACGGATGGTTTGCTCATGTACATCGGTCAGCTGTTCATTTCCCTCCATTTTCACAAACAAAGGCATGAAAAAACTGCCATCTTTTTTTTCCAAACAAACAACCAGGCTGTCATTCACAAAGGGCAATGTGGCAAGTGCCCCATAAATTTCAGCTGTACCAATTCTTACACCATCCCTATTCAGCGTAGCATCTGAGCGACCTGAAATAACAATCGTATCTCGCGATGTAAGGGTGATGAAGTCACCATGCCACCATACACGAGGAATTTTTTCAAAATAACTGGACCTGAATCTTGCATGATCAGGATCCCCCCAAAAATAAACAGGCATGCTGGGCATCGGCTGACGAATGATCATTTCTCCAAGGTCATCTTTCACCGACTCTCCAGTCTCATCAACTGAATCAAGATCACAGGCCAGTAAACGGCATTGAATCTCCCCCTTCACAACAGGCAACAAAATCGATCCACCAACAAATCCACTGCAAACATCTGTGCCGCCACTGAATGAAATCAGCCAAACATCGGATTTTACATGCTCATACACCCATTGATATGCTTCAGGTGTAAGCGGTGATCCGGTAGAACCTATGGTACGCAATGCAGGAAACATATCTCTTTTGAAACTGATATTTGATTGCTGACAATTGATCAAGTAAGCAGCTCCCAGTCCAACATGCTCTATACCTGCATCAGCAGCCAATTGCCATAACCTGTCAACTGTCGGATAAGCAGGCGAACCATCATACAAAACCAAGGTTGCACCTACAAGTAAAGAAGACACCGAAAAGTTCCACATCATCCACCCTGTTGTTGAATACCAGAAAAAACGCTCACCTGGATGAACATCCCAATGCAAGAGCAATACTTTCATGTGTTCAATCAAATTTCCACCAACTGAATGCACGATTGCTTTGGGAATACCGGTTGTACCTGATGAATAGAGAATCCAAAGTGGATGATCAAATGAAACTGGTTCAAAGATCATTACTCCACCATCTGTATCAATAATTGTATTCCAATTCTCACATTTGAGTGTATCTAAAGAACGATCAGATTTTTGCAAGAGAACTGTATGTCGGATAGATAAAATGGATGCTTGCAAAAATTGTATTTGGGCTGATTGCTCATACTGCTTTCCATTGTAGGTTGTTTGATCTGATGCAAATAATACAACCGGATTGATTTGATCAAATCTGTTCAGGATTGCTTCGTTCCCAAAATCTGGTGAACAACTGCTCCATACTGCCCCAACAGATTGTGTGGCAAGAAAGGCAACGATATTCTCTGGAATATTTGGAAGGATGGATATTACCCTGTCACCTTTTTTTACACCATTGGAACGCATCCAATGCGCGAGACTGGAAACATTTTTGTAAAGGGTGTTCCATGAAATTGATTTCAACTCACGACCACCCTCATGGGAAAATACAATTGCTGGACGGGCTGAATGTTGTTGTTTAAAAATCGCTTCAGCATAATTGAGCTCAACACCTTCAAACCACTTTACTCCAATAAAATCATTCGTCCACTTGCTGCAAACTTGCTTATCACCAGGGAAAGAAAATATGTCTGCAAATTCAACAAAGCAGCGCCAGAAATCGGCCGTATGGGATATGCTCCACTGATACAGGTCTCCATATTCATCGAACTGCAACTGTTTATTGGTTTTCAACCATTGCATAAACCTGTACAAATGGGAAGCCTTCTTTTGTTTATCCGTTGCTTCCCATAATATTGAAGGAGTTGATACCATGCAGGTTGAAAACAAATTTTTAAATGCTAATTGAAAAAGATAAGAATCAGTTGACGCAAGTACAATTATAGATTGCCGCGCAATTCCTGCTCTCTTTCAAGTGCTTCAAACAATGCCTTGAAATTACCAGCACCAAAGGACTTGGCTCCTTTTCGCTGAATGATTTCATAAAAGAGCGTTGGACGATCTTCAACTGGCTTTGTAAATATTTGAAGGAGGTACCCTTCATCATCTCTGTCAACCAAAATGCCCAATTGTTGGAGAGGCTCAATATCTTCATCAATGGGACCTATTCTGTTCAACAATTCATCATAATAGGTGCTGGGTATAGATAGAAACTCGACCCCTCTGCTCTTCAGCTGTGCAACTGTTTCGATGATATTTTCTGTCGCAATGGCAACATGCTGAACTCCTTCCCCATTGTAAAAATCAAGATACTCTTCTACTTGTGATTTTTTCTTTCCTTCTGCAGGTTCGTTGATGGGAAATTTCACATAGCCATTCCCGTTGCTCATTACCTTGCTCATCAATGCAGAGTACTCAGTTGAAATCTGTTTGTCATCAAAAGTCAGGATATTTTTAAACCCCATTACATCTTCATAAAATTTTACCCAGGTATTCATCTGATTCCACCCTACATTTCCAACACAGTGATCAATATGTTTCAATCCAACTTCAGCAGGTGAATAAGCAGATTCCCATGATTTGAACCCAGGTAAAAATATCCCCTTGTAATTGCGGCGTTCCACAAACAAATGAACCGTATCGCCATATATATGAATTCCGCTCATGACAATTTCTCCTGATTCGTCTTTGGTAACAACTGGCTGCATATAAGGTTTTGCACCTCGCTTGGTTGTTTGCTCAAATGCATCTCTGGCATCACTTACAGTCAACGCAATTGCTTTGACACCATCTCCATGCAGGTCTACATGTTTCGCAATGGTTGAATCAGGCTTCAGTGCAGTTGTCAACACAAGTGTTACCTTTTGTTGCCTCAGCACATAAGAAACTTTTTCTTTATCACCAGTCTCTGGTCCACTGTACGCAAAACTCTGGTATCCGAAAGCAGTCTTGTAATAATGTGCTGCCTGCTTTGCATTGCCAACATATAATTCAATAAAATCAGTTCCCAACAAGGGTAAAAAATCTTGATACACTCCTGTACTGCTCATATTCTATGTTCTTTAAAAAATTATTCTATGTTAAACTGCCAGCTCTTGTGGTAGTTATCGTCTTCAATGCGCAAAGCATCTTCTGTCAGCATCAGCGGACGAAAAGGATCGATCATCACCGCCAACTCATCTGTCTTCTCCTTGCCAATTGATTTCTCTACACTGCCTGGATGCGGACCATGCGGAATGCCTCCTGGATGCAAGGTGATTTGTCCTTGAACAACTGATTTCCGACTCATGAAATCACCATCCACATAATAAAGTACTTCATCGCTGTCAACATTGCTGTGGTTGTAAGGAGCTGGAATGGATTGTGGATGGTAATCGTATTTTCTTGGAACGAATGAGCATACCACAAAATTCTTCCCTTGAAAAGTCTGGTGAACAGGTGGCGGTTGATGCACACGGCCTGTGATGGGCTCAAAATCATGAATTGAAAATGCCCAGGGATAATGATAGCCATCCCAACCAATGAAATCAAATGGATGTGTTCCGTAAGTATAAGGATAAATAAGTCCCTCTTTTTTAATCTTGATTACAAAATCACCTTCCAAATCATAGGTTTCAAGATTAGAAGGACGCACAATGTCTCTTTCACAGTATGGAGCATGCTCCATCAATTGTCCAAATTCATTTAAATATCTTTTGGGAAATCGGATGGGACTGAAACTCTCTATGATAAAAAGGCGATTGTCTTCCGTATCAAAACTCATTTGATAGATGGTTCCTCTTGGAACAACTACATAATCTCCATATTTAAATTGAATCTTCCCAAATCCGGTTTTCAATTCACCAGTGCCTTTGTGTATAAAAATGATTTCATCTGCCTGACTGTTTTTATAAAAATAATCAGTCATCGATTTTCTGGGAGCAGCCAGTGAAATATGCAAATCAGCATTTACTAAAACAGGTTTCCTGCTTTCAAGAAAATCATTTTCAGGTTTGATATTGAATCCAAGTAAGCTGGTATGTTTGAGATGTTTTTCCCTTGCTATCTTTGGCTCCACAGAATAAGGTTGTCCCAGCGACTTTACGATGGTTGGCGGATGGGCATGATAAACCAAGGAATACATACCGGAAAATCCCTCGGTTGATACCAACTCCTCTGCATACAGTTTACCATCGGGTTTTCTAAAAATGGTATGTCTCTTGTGTGGTATAGAACCTAGTGAGTGATAGATGGGCATAACAATCTCTTTTGGGGATGTTCTTTAATTGGATACTGCAGTACGAAGTAAAATATTATTTCTAACTTCACATGAATTGAAATTAAAAATTATTCAAAAAAGGGGTTAAAAAATACCTGTTTAATACTAAACATTAATGAAACTAGCCAGTTACTTAAAAAATAATAAACAAAGCCTCGGCATAATTGTTCAAGAAAAATTGTACAATATTGCCTCATTGGGAGAAAATTTTTCTTCCAATATTCTCCCATTTTTAGACGAAGGGGAAGCCGCGATGAAAGCCCTTCAAGAAAAAATGGATCAGCTGATCAAAGGGGAAATCAAAGCAATACCGGAAAGCGATTTCAGTCTCTTGGCTCCTGTTCCCCATCCCAGATCCTGCAGAGATGGGTATGCTTTTCGCCAACACGTAGCTGCTGCCAGAAGAAACAGAGGTGTAGAGATGATCAAAGAATTTGATCAATACCCTATTTTCTATTTTACCAATCACCAGGCCATCCAGGGTCCGGGTGAAATATTTTGCATGCCAGACCATTTTCAGCAACTTGATTTTGAACTGGAGGTTGCAATTGTTATTGGAAAGCAGGGCAGAAACATTCAAGCAAAGGATGCAGATGCATACATTGCTGGGTTCACCATCATGAATGATA
>JBEAYH010000070.1:0-4915 GCA_041159435.1 Bacteroidota bacterium
GCAGTTATCTATGAAATGCATATTAGAGATTTTACCATTGATAAGCAATGTGGTGTTCAGGCAAGAGGGAAGTACCTGGGACTCACAGAGTCAGCAACCATGAATATTGCAGGAGTTCAAACAGGATTGGATCACTTGCAGGAATTGGGGGTCACACATGTACATCTTTTACCTGTTTATGACTTCTACAGCATCGATGAAAGCAAAAAAGACAGCGCTCAATACAATTGGGGATATGATCCATTGAATTACAATACACCCGAGGGTTCTTATTCAAGCAATCCCGATGATGGAATAACAAGAATCAAGGAATTCAAGGAAATGGTGAAGGCCCTGCACCAAAAAAAGATTCGTGTAGTGATGGATGTAGTATACAATCATACCATGCTGACCGAAAACTCATATTTCAATCAGCTGGTACCCGGTTATTATTACAGACAAAAAGAAGACGGTTCTTTTTCCAATGCTTCTGCTTGTGGAAATGAGACAGCCAGTGAGAGACCGATGATGAGAAAATTCATGCTTGAATCTCTCAAGTATTGGGTGAAGGAATACCATGTGGATGGATTCAGATTTGATTTGATGGGCATTCATGATATTGAAACCATGAACATGATTTCAAATGAATTGCGGGCAATCAAACCTGATATCTTGTTGTATGGCGAGGGGTGGACTGCCGGTGCTTCACCTTTGCCGGATTCAATCAGGGCATTGAAGAAAAACGCCTACCAACTTTCCAACATTGCAGTATTCAGCGACGATTTGCGTGATGCTATCAAAGGGAGTGTATTTGAATCATTGGACCGTGGATTCGCAACAGGGAAGTCAGGTATGGAGGAATCCATCAAGTTCGGCATTACCGCTGCATGTCAGCATCCGCAGGTAGATTATTCCAAGGTGAATTACTCAAAGGCGCCTTACGCAAAAAATCCATCTCAGGTAATCAGTTACGTGGATTGTCATGATAATAATATTTTGTGGGACAAGCTTGCCATTTCAAATGCAAGTGATACCACTCTGGTAAGAAGAGAAATGCACAAACTTGCACTGACGATTGTATTGACCTCTCAGGGCATTCCTTTCTTGCATGCAGGAACAGAATTTCTGCGTTCAAAAAAAGGTGTTGAGAACTCATTCAATTCATCTGATGAAATCAATAAAATCAATTGGTTTGACAAAGCCGATCATTTCGATGTATATCAGTATGTCCGCTCACTCATTATGATGCGAAAAGATCATCCTGCTTTCAGATTGACTTCGCAAAAAGAGATTGCGAATTTGATTCACTTTAAACAGGGCGAAAATGGACTCGTTGGGTATGAGATCAATGGTAAGGCAGTTGGTGATGAATGGAGTAAAATCTTCATTGTTTTCAATGGAAGCGTTCAAGCGCAAACCGCAAAGATTCCGGCAGGAAATTGGACGCCTTTTGTTTGGAACAACCAAATCTCCGGAAATGGTTCAGCCGTCAACAGCGAAATTGCTTTGAATCCTCATTCAGCAGCGATTTTGTATCAAAAATAGCGTTCATAAAAGGCTGAGTGCTCAAATTTGCAGATGTCCCCATTCTGCAATATTTTTGCAACTCTTTTAAACAGATTTTATGTCAAGAATCATTGCGTTTCGTGAAGCACTCAGGGAAGCCATGCAGGAGGAAATGAGAAGAGATGAAAGGGTTTTCATTCTAGGTGAGGAAGTAGCTGAGTACAATGGCGCATACAAGGTCAGTCAGGGTATGTTGGATGAATTTGGTCCGAAGCGTGTGATTGATACACCTATCGCTGAATTGGGTTTTACTGCTGTTGCTGTGGGTGCAGCACAAAATGGACTAAGACCTATTGTAGAATTCATGACATGGAATTTTGCCGTGCTGCCACTGGATCAAATATTAAATACCGCCTCTAAAATGCTTGCCATGAGTGGTGGACAGGTTGGTTGTCCAATTGTATTTCGTGGTCCAAACGGTTCAGCAGGACAATTGGGTGCTCAGCACTCGACAGCTTTTGAAAGTTTGTATGCCAATATACCTGGACTAAAAGTCATATCTGTTTCAAATCCATATGATGCAAAAGGCTTGTTGAAGAGTGCCATCCGCGATGACGATCCGGTCATATTCATGGAGAGTGAGGTGATGTATGGTGACAAAGGAGAGGTGCCTGAAGAAGAATACCTGATCCCGATCGGAAAAGCAGATATCAAAAGAGCAGGAAGAGATGTTACCATTGTTTCGTTCAACAAGATGATGAAAGTAGCATTGGGCGCAGCAGAGGAACTTGAAAAAGAAGGGATCAGTGCTGAAGTGATTGATTTGAGAACCATTCGTCCACTCGACTGGATGACTATATTGGAAAGTGTCAAAAAAACAAACCGACTTGTGATTGTGGAAGAGCAGTGGCCTTTTGCCTCTGTCTCATCTGAAATTACCTACAGAATACAAAAGGAGGGATTTGATTATTTGGATGCTCCTATCAGAAGAATCACCGCTGCAGATGCTCCCATGCACTATGCACCCAATTTGGTTGCTGCATATTTGCCCGACGTTGCAAGAACAGTGAAGTTGATCAAAGAAGTGATGTACATCCAAAAGTAGATGATACCCTTGAAAAGAATATTATTCCTCTTTTCAATCCTCTTGTCTCTCAACATCATCTCGCAAGAAAAAGTTGATACTGCTGCTTTGGATGCAGTGGTTGTCAAAGGTTTTGAATCCAACAAATCTCTTTTAAATACTCCAGCCTCCATCAGTTTGATTGGTAAATCAACGCTGAATGCATCTTCTGCATATTCTATGCTGCCTGCACTCAATACTTCCAGTGGTGTGAGGATGGAGGAACGCTCTCCCGGCAGTTATCGACTATCCATCAGGGGTAGTCTGCTCAGGTCTCCATTTGGAATCAGAAATGTAAAAGTGTATTACGATGATTTTATACTGACAGATGCAGGTGGCAACACTTACATGAATCTGTTGGATATATATTCTATCAACGGACTTGAATTGATCAAGGGTCCTGCAGGTAGTTTGTACGGTGCTGGCACTGGCGGAGCAGTATTGTTGAGTGGATTCGGTGCAGCAAAAGACAGCAGTGATCTGAAACTGCGATTGTTGGGTGGAAGTTTTGGTACGCTCAATCAATCTCTTCAATACCAATATCAATCAAAAAATATCCAGTTGAATCTCGGACAGGGTCATTTTCAGTCCAATGGATACAGAGTACAAAGCAAGATGCGCAAGGACAACATACAATTGAACATGCGCATCAAAAGCAACGAACAAATTTCTAGTGATTTTATTTTATTGTATTCAGATCTTTTTTATCAAACGCCAGGTGGACTGACATTGGCGCAATTCAATGCCAATCCGCGCCAATCCAGGCCCGCTACAGCAACATTGCCTTCTGTGATCGATCAAAAAACTGCTATTTATAACAAAACAGCATTCATTGGTTTTGCAAATACCTACAAAATCAATTCAAAATGGAAGACGGTGAGTTCAGTGACGAATGGACTGACGCAGTTCAAAAATCCATTTATCACCAACTACGAAAAAAGAAGAGAATTTAACCTGGGACTCCGTTCCAAAATTGCATACGAGAACAATTTGCCAATACCGGTGCAGTGGGTGACTGGATTTGAAATCCAGAAAGGAGAATATACAATTGACAGCAGTGGAAATGTAAAGGGTACTCCAGATGCAAACAAGGTTTCAGATGAAGTCGTAGCAAGACAACAGTTTGCATTTACACAATTGAGTATTCAACCTTTGGAATTTTTGCAAATACAGTCAGGCTTAAGCATCAATCGATTTTATTACTCTATCAAAAGAACCGTCGGACTTCCTGCCAATGGATTGAAGGAATTGGATTTCAACAGACAGGTTTTGCCAAGAATTGCAGTGATGGTTGCTCCTGCAAAAGGGATTTCACTTTATGGACAATTGTCAAAAGGATATTCTTCTCCAACCATCGCGGAAATCCGTCCATCAGCAGGTGGAATCTACGCCGGACTCCAAGCAGAGCGGGGATGGAACAAGGAAATTGGAGTGAAGATGACTGCATGGCGAAATAAGTTTTTTATGCAGGCTGCATTGTTTCAATTTGATTTGAGGGATGCCATTGTTCGAAGAGTCAATAATATTGGTGCTGAATATTTTAAGAACGAGGGAGATGTGCAACAGAAGGGTATTGAAATAGAATATCAATACAATCTGGTAAACATGCCTGGGAGGAATTTTTTTAAATCATTGAAGTGGTCACAGGCAATTACACTGAATGATTTTCGTTTTGTAAATTATAAAAACAACCAAACCAGTTTTGCAGGAAATAAACTGACAGGCATTGCCGACAGGGTTGTTGTAACCAGTTTAGCGATTGATCTGAACAAACATTTGTATTGGAATCTGCAGTTCAATTATGTGGGTAAAATGCCGCTCAACGATGCAAATACTTTTTTCAGTGAGCCATACAAGCTTTGGCAATCAAAAATAGGATGGAGATCAGTCCGTCTCATCAGACCAATTGAATTGTTTCTTCTGGTTGACAATATTGGCAATGAAAAATATTCTCTAGGTTTTGATATCAATGCATTTGGAAACAGATTTTACAATCCTGCGCCCGGTAGAAATGTTCAGTTTGGATTGATCATTGATCTCAAGTAAATACTATTTCACTGTGTTCAATTTTTGTGCAAACAACCAATTGAGAAGATTTGGTTCTGCAAATGCATTTTTCCAGCTGTCGTGGTTCACGCCCGCGTATTCAGTATATTTTGCATTGGGATTTGTTTTTTTGAGGATCCCATAAATCAGTCTGCTATTGGAAACATTGATGACAGCATCTTTGTCACCATGAAAAATCCATATCGGAAGATTCTTTCGATATTCTTTTAGTTTGTTTGGATTTGTGGCGCCACATATTGG
>JBEAYH010000105.1:0-3730 GCA_041159435.1 Bacteroidota bacterium
AGTTGCTCAATTGCTTTGAACAGGATGGCTGCCTTCTCTTTTTTATCCAATGTTATACCGGGGTGGTGAAAATCTGGCAACTCTATGGTGGGCTCGTTGTCATCTCCAAAAATGGGACTCAAAAACCCGAACCTCTTTTTTCTTTTCTTCCTTCTGATAAACTCCAGTGCAGTGGTTACACCCACTCTGTAAATCCAGGTCGACAAGGCAGATTCACCCTTGAATTGATGAATGGATTCAAAAACTTTGATAAAAACATCTTGCGTAACGTCCTCGGCATCCTCCACATTTTGAAGCAATCCAAGCACTGTGTTGAATACAAGCGATTGTTTGGTCTCCACCAATTCCTTGAAGGCAAGATTATCACCTTCTTTCAAGCCTTTAATCAGTTCCTGTTCGGTCAAAGCAATGATTCAAATGAGTACTAAAGATAACGACAAAAGATTCTTTCAAATGTTAAAGCTGCAGTCAATTATATGAGTGGCTGATTTCATCGATAAGAAAAAATCTTGTCAGCATTTTTCATTATGTTTGAAAAAACAAGTTTTCATGGCAATTCAATTCAAATGGAAGGGTGTGTTTCCTGCACTGTTGACTCCTTTTACTGCTGATGATCAGGTTGATGTACAGATGTTCAAAAAAAATCTTGATGCACAAATCGCTGCAGGCGTAGCTGGTGTTATCATCGGAGGATCATTGGGAGAGGCAAGTACGTTGACATTGGATGAAAAGAAAAAACTGATTGAATGCGCACTGCAAAAAATGGGTGGAAAACTTCCTGTCATTTTGAATATTGCAGAGGGATCAACAAAAGATGCAATGCATCAGGCAACTCTGGCCGAATCTTGGGGCGCGGATGGCATCATGTTGTTGCCTCCCATGAGGTACAAGGCTGATGACAGAGAAACTGTTGAGTTTTTTAAATCAGTCGCCAGAAACACTTCATTGCCAATCATGATTTACAACAATCCAGTTGATTACAAGATCAACGTAACACTGGATATGTTTCAGGAATTATCTGAGTGCAGCAATATAAATGCTATCAAAGAATCAACCAGAGAAGTGATGAATGTTACGAGATTGAAAAACAGATTTGGAAACAGATTTGCTATTCTGTGTGGCGTTGATCCATTGACAGTTGAGGAATTGGCATTGGGTGCAGACGGGCTCGTTGCAGGTTTGGTTGATGCTTTTCCGAAAGAGACAGTTGTTTTGTACAACTTGGTGAAGTCAGGCAAAATGGAAGAAGCCATAAAAATTTACAGATGGTTCATGCCGTTGCTTGAATTGGATATTCATCCCAAGCTGGTTCAATACATCAAACTTGCTGCCACCGAAATGGGCATCGGCTCTGAACATGTAAGAGCACCTCGATTGCCACTGGTTGGTGAAGAGCGTGAAGCAATTTTAAAGATCATTCGGGATGGTATTGCATCCAAGCCATCCGTTTAATAAATCAGATTTCATCATGAGTATCAAAGACGCAACAATCCAAGAGGTTGATCAAGCTCTCCTTCAATCCAACAATGCATTTTCCAAATATGCACAAACTGCTCTGAAAGAACGCGCTGCACTTTTGCGTGCAATAGCTGTCGAACTCGACGCACTTGGTGATGCATTGATTCAAGTGACCATGTCTGAGACCAACCTCTCCGAGGTCAGACTCAAAGGGGAAAGAGCCCGTACCATATTTCAGCTCAACAGTTATGCAGATGCATGTGAAAGAGGTGATTGGTTGGAAGTAAGCATCAACACAGCGGATGCGCAACGTGTTCCACCCAAACCTGATGTCAGAAAAACCAAATTGCCCTTGGGACCAGTAGTTGTTTTTGGATCAAGTAATTTTCCTTTTGCTTATTCAACAGCAGGTGGCGATACAGCTTCTGCGTTGGCTGCTGGTTGCACTGTGATCGTGAAAGCACATCCTGCCCATCCCATGACTTCAAACATGGTTCACGGTGCGATAAAAAAAGCACTGAAGAACTTAAACATGGATGAAGATATTTTCATTCATATGCATGGAGCCTCTACTCAAGTGGGTGAGTCACTTGTAAAACATGCACTCACCAAAGCAGTTGGATTTACAGGCTCTTTTCAAGGTGGAATGGCGTTGTTTAATTGGGCAAATGGACGTACTGAACCAATTCCCGTTTTCGCTGAAATGGGCAGTGTAAATCCCGTGTATCTTTTTCCGGAAAAATTAAAAGAACAAACAGAATTTTTTGCGCAACAATATGCAGAGTCAATTACACTTGGCGTCGGACAATTCTGCACCAATCCAGGTTTGATCATTGGAGTGGAAGGCGAATTGCTAGATGCATTCATCCGCATGTTGGGGGAAAAAATTGCTGCGATTTCAGCAGGCAA
The DNA here is from genome assembly GCA_041159435.1 of Bacteroidota bacterium. Taxonomy (GTDB): domain Bacteria; phylum Bacteroidota; class Bacteroidia; order Chitinophagales; family Chitinophagaceae; genus Pollutibacter. Next base: position 2,368 of record JBEAYH010000105.1, read on the forward strand.
GATGTTGCATGAGGGAATTGCAAATGCATATAAATTAAAATCAAAAGAAGCAGTTGATCAATACCGCGTTCGAGTAGCAGGAAGGTCAAAGGATGTAGATGATTCCATCAGCGGGACTCCCTTGGTAGCGACCGTAGATGCTGAAACTTTTCTTGCCAATCCCTTGCTCAGTGAAGAGGTATTCGGGCCATTCTCATTGGTTGTTGCATGCAGGGATATGAATCAGCTTCATGCAGTTGCATCATCCATGAAAGGTCAACTGACCTCAACACTGATTGCCACCGAAACTGAATTGCATGATCATCAAACATTGGTAAATACAATTGCTTCAAAATGTGGCAGATTGATTTTAAATGGTGTTCCTACAGGAGTAGAGGTGTGTTTGGCGATGCAGCACGGGGGACCTTTTCCTGCAACAACGGATGCACGATTTACATCTGTGGGCGGCGATGCAATCAAGCGGTTCGCACGACCTGTTGCATACCAAAATTTCAGCAATGCCCTCTTGCCTGATGAGTTAAAAAATGAAAATCCTCTGAAAATCTGGAGAACTGTCAATGACGTTTTTACAAAAGATGCCGTTTAACTGACAGCAACTGTTTGTTTTGTTCTTGAAAAATAATAAGAAGCACCTGTTCCCATCAATTGCAGAGCAATAATAATAGAGGGAATAGTACTGCTGATTTTTTCAGCACCAAACCATCCTCCCTGATCAAAAATCAGCCAAATAGCATAAGTGGCTTTGATCAACTCCCATACAAATGCATTTTTATTGCCATCCATCAATTCGGTCAGTGCGTAGACGGTGAGAAAAATAAAAAGTCCATAGTAGAATATACCTGGGCTCCCAATTGCTGCAAGATTGCCGAAGAGAAAAAACAAATAGGGCAGCATCAATAGCAGTTGAATGAAGGCCCATGTTGCTAGTCCCGCGGATTGAATGGATTGGTATTTTTGAAAACCATAGACATCGTTGATTTTATTCACTGGAAATCTATTCTCTACATCTATTGGTCTCCATCCTGTCGGCATGAACCAAATCTTCAATTTATCATTCCAGCTTTTGGTATGCCAGGCATCTTTGATCAATAGCCAGAGGTGTTGAAAATTTATTTTGATGGGATTCCATGTGGATGCAGGTCTGGTGATACCATAAACTGGCGGGATCTCTTTTTTTTCTTCTTGAAAAGTTCCAAAAAGCCGGTCCCAAAAAATAAAAATCTGCGAATAATTTTTGTCAATGTACTCTGGGTTGATGGCATGATGAACCCTATGGTGTGAAGGAGTTACAATTATTTTTTCCAATATCCCCATTCTGTCAATGTGTTGTGTGTGATACCAGAATTGTAGAAACAAATGCAGA
>JBEAYH010000132.1:0-4793 GCA_041159435.1 Bacteroidota bacterium
TTGATCCAGATCCAGGATCAACTGCAGCTGCTGCGACTGGCGCAACTTATGCTTTCAAAGTATCAGTAACCAAGCCACCCTCTGCAGGAGTAAAAGTTGATATTTCAACAAAAAAGAACGCTGACAACAGTGCGGTTTCTGAGGGAACAAAAACCATTGATCCATATACTCCTGGAAGTGAAATTTCCATTGGAGGTTTAGCTGCCGGAACTCTTTATGATGTTTCAGTTACGGTAACCAGCAAGAGCAAATCCTCAAACAATGCATCAGCTGCTTTTAAAGTAGCTAGAAAATAAATTTAATAGGCCATCAATAAAAAACCCCATTCGGATGAATGGGGTTTTTTATTTCAAGAATATCAGCAATTATTTCTTGGTCTCAGTTTGATTGATTTTGATTGACATTTCAGATCCTTTGATGAGGTGCTTGTATTTTTCAGCATCTACCTTAACCCCATTTACTGTCAACGTATTGTTTTTAAATTCAATATTGTTATCCCCTTGCTTGATGTAACCATCCGCGTTCAGTGCACCAAGTAAACCTTCGTCTGGACCCTCTGTAACTACCACTTTCGCTGCAGATGAATCATTGTTGATGATTGAAACTTCAACCGTTTGCTCTTTTTTGATTTCAGTTGCCTGAGCATCAGATTGATGCAATTGAGCGAGGGTAGGTGCAACAACCAGAGATACAATGGACATCAACTTGATCAAAATATTCATTGATGGACCAGAAGTATCTTTGAAAGGATCTCCTACAGTGTCACCTGTTACTGAAGCCTTGTGTGGCTCTGATTTCTTAAAGAACATTTCTCCATTGATTTCTACGCCCTTTTCAAAACTCTTCTTTGCATTGTCCCATGCTCCACCTGCATTGTTTTGGAACATTCCCATCAATACACCGCTAACGGTTGCGCCAGCGAGGAATCCTCCCAATGCTTCGGGACCGAGAATAAATCCAATCAAAAGAGGAGAAATGATGGCAATGGCACCAGGAGCCATCATTTTTTTAATAGATGCTTCTGTTGAAATGGCAACACATTTATCATACTCTGGCTTGCCAGTTCCTTCCATGATACCGGCAATGGTTCTGAATTGTCTTCTTACTTCTTCCACCATTGACATTGCTGCTTGTCCCACAGCCCTGATGGCAAGTGAAGAGAAAATAAACGGAATCATGGCACCTACAAACAAAGATGCAAGCACCTTGGCCTTGTAGATATCGATTCCTGCCATTTCATAACCATTGTGATTGATTACACCAACATATGCGGCAAATAAAGCAAGAGCAGTCAATGCAGCTGATGCAATGGCAAATCCTTTACCTGTAGCAGCTGTTGTATTACCCACTGCATCCAACACGTCGGTTTTCTCTCTTACCTCTTTTGGCAATTCACTCATCTCTGCAATTCCACCTGCATTGTCGGCAATAGGGCCAAATGCATCGATGGCCAACTGCATAGCAGTCGTAGCCATCATACCAGCAGCAGCAATCGCAACACCATACAAGCCAGCACATGCATATGAACCCCAAATTCCACCAGCCAAAACAAGTATAGGAAGGAGGGTAGATTCCATACCAACTGCCAGACCTCCAATTACGTTGGTCGCGTGTCCAGTTGAGGATTGTTTGATGATCGAAAGTACAGGGCGCTTGCCCATGGCTGTATAATATTCTGTGATAATACTCATGAGGGTTCCTACAATCAAACCAACTGCAATCGCACCCATTACACCGTTTTGTGTAAAAGTCAATCCCCTCAACGTCATTTCAGTAGGAAGGATGGTATATACCAAACCAGCACAGGCTATCGCTGTTAAGACGATAGAGCCCCAGTTACCCATGTTCAATGCTTTCTGCACATTGTCTGTATTGATACCTGCTGCATCGCTTACTCTCACAAAGAAAGTTCCGATGATTGAAAATATAATACCGACTCCGGCAATAAGCATAGGCAAAAGGATAGGAGCAAAACCATTGAACTGATCTTGTGAAACAGTTTCTTGTCCGAGTACCATCGTTGCCAAAACGGTTGCTACATAAGAACCAAACAGATCAGCTCCCATACCTGCTACATCACCAACGTTGTCACCAACGTTATCAGCAATGGTAGCTGGATTTCTTGGATCATCCTCAGGAATACCAGCTTCAACTTTACCTACAAGATCAGCACCCACATCTGCTGCTTTCGTATAAATTCCTCCACCTACACGTGCAAACAAGGCGATGGATTCAGCACCCAGTGAAAATCCAGTCAATACTTCGATGGTCTTAACCATTTCCTCAGAATTTGCAGCTGCACCTGGTGCAAATATTTGCTGCAATATGATGTACAATCCGCCAAGTCCCAATACTGCCAAACCCGCTACTCCCAGTCCCATCACGGCACCACCTGTAAAAGATACATTCAACGCTTTTGACAAACTGGTTCTTGCAGCATTTGCTGTCCTAACATTCGCTTTGGTTGCGATTTTCATTCCGATGTATCCCGCAAGGGCACTGCTGAAAGCACCAAATACAAACGCCAATGCAATGCTCCAATGTGAATTGGGATTGCCGGTTGACATAAAGCCAAGCAACAAAGCAACGATCACAACAAAGTATCCAAGGATTTTCCACTCAGCCTTTAGGAATGCCATTGCACCTTCAGCAATATAATTGCTGATTTCTTTCATGCGTTCGTTACCAGCATCTTGCTTGGCAACCCAGTTGAATTTAACAAGGGTGTAGAGCAGTCCAATCAGACCCATTACCGGGACGAGATAGATCAAATTTTCCATAAACAGTATTTCTAGGTTTAGTTTGTTGAAAACAACCCCTTTCAGGGGGCAGCAAAAATAAGCAAAAAATGCTTTTCTTTATCCGTTCCTGAGAGATAGGAAAGCGTCTGATAAATAATGGATTATGTCTGTGGCTGTGATATAATCTTCCCCGAGTTTTTCCCTGGCAAAATCACCTGCCAACCCATGTACATACATCCCCAGAATCCCTGCATCTTCCGGATGATATCCCTGGGCCAACAGAGAGGTCAATATTCCTGTAAGCACATCACCAGATCCTGCCTTTCCCATACCTGCATTACCGGTTCCATTGATAAATAAACTAGAAGGAGTTATCAATATTGAATAATGCCCTTTTAATAATAAATTGACTTTCAATTTATTACAAAACTCTATCGACGTTTTGATCTTTAAATGGTCATCATTTGTTTTGAAGAACATTCTTTCCCATTCACCATGGTGTGGCGTTAAGATGGAATCTTTTGGAAGGAGCTTCAATAGACTTTTGTCCTGGGCAAGTATGTTCAAGGCATCAGCATCAATGACCAAGGGTAGATTGGAATTGAAGGACTTGTTGAGCAATTCTTTGGAGGATGATGAAATTCCGAGACCCGGACCCACTGCCAATGCATCGAAGAATTGGAATGTCAAACCTTCACCATGTTGATCCTTGACCAATGCCTCGGGAATGGTGGAATGGATAAGTGAGAAATAGGAGTGCGGGACAATGGCGGTCGTTTTCCCACAACCCGATTTCATACAGGCAGATGTCGCAAGGATGGATGCGCCCATCATCCCCTCTGATCCTGCAATGATAGCCGCATGTCCTCTGATACCCTTGTGAGAAAATGGATCGAATGACCGGATGCGTTTTTTAGCTTGAAAGGTTGATGAATTGAATACTTCAACTCGATCTAATGCACGCAAATCATTGGGTATATCATTCATCATCATCCAATTGAATTCCGTATCCCGAAAAGATGCCGGCAATTTTTTTGGCCTGATAAATATTTCTGTTGAATTTATTGCCCAACACTATAATGGTGGTTGAATCCTGAATCAATTTACTGAAAACTGTGTTGTTGCCGTGCCACCATCCATTGTGATAAACGATTTTTTTACCAGAAGGCATTTCATAGAGTCTCCATCCCAAACCATAGTTTTTTATACCTCTCCGTTCATAACTGTATCCACGAAAAGCCTGATCCAAGGTCTCTTGCTTGAATAACTTACCACTGTTGATGGCGATATCCCACTTTAATAAATCTCTTGCAGTGCTGTAAATATTTTTATCGCCATACACCGCATCCAAAAACATCATGGGCTCCAAACGATTGTTGTATTTAAAAGAGGGCAGGACTTTCTCGGTTTTGTTGATATCAAAGACAAAAGTGTTCAGCATGCCAATGGGTGCAAAAAAAGTTTGATCCATGTAGGCAGCAAAGCTTTTCCCGGATACTTTTTCAACAATGATGGCCAGGATGGCATAATTGGTATTGCAATAATCAAAATAAGCATTGGGCTTGCCAATCTTCAACCTCGACCGGTTGGCAATCAGCATGTTCAGCATATCATTGTTGTGCAGGTATTTCTTTCTGTTCCAACCCAACTGCTCTGCGAAATATACATAGTTTGGCAATCCTGAACGATGACTCAATAAATTTCTAACTGTGATTTGAGTGAATGGAAATCCGGCAATGTATTTACTAACTTTTTCATCAATATCAAGTTGTTCGTCTTCCCATAATTTCAAAACAGCCATTGCTGTAAATGTTTTGGAAACGGATGCTAGGTGAAATGATGTAATAGAGTCAATAGGCGCTCCTTTGACAACCTCTTTAAGTCCTTCGTATTCTTCAAATACAATTTTTCCATTGTGTGCAACCAGCATGGCGCCGTTGAATCTCGTCCGCAACAAACTTTCTTCAAAGAATTTCATAGATGACTTTCTAAGCAATTCTTCCGTATTGGTAAGGGATGTAACAGGCGGAATCTCTATTCGAGCTATAGTAT
>JBEAYH010000209.1:0-4645 GCA_041159435.1 Bacteroidota bacterium
GTACAAAAACACTTGCTGTTGCTTCCGAAGACAGCAAAATTGTATCTGATGATATTAACAACGACGGATATCCTGATGTGGTAACACTTTCTACCAATGGTTTCTTCAATGTTTACCTCAATGATCAAAAGAATGGATTTACTGCAAAGAGGTTTGCAATACCATTTAACAACTCTGGTCAAAACAATATCTGGTCTGCATATCGTTTCAGTGTAATTGATATGAATGGAGATGGGTTCAAAGACCTGTTCTGGGTGGAGAATATTTGGAATGGTACCCAAAATGAGCAAGTTTTCAAAACTGTCATACAGAGTCAAGGTGAGCAGGTACTCAGCAATACAGCACTTGCATCAGCAGCATCTGTGAGTGCAAGCAATGATGGGTACAATGTAAAAGTGAAGTGGGATGGTTTTACAGGAAACAACGGTAACAAGTTCCAGTACAACATCAAAGTTGATACAACTGTAACATATGGATCTGCAATAATTAATACTGGATTCAATTACAAAAAATCCAATCCACAAATCCCAATTGTTCTTGATCAAATTACTTCAAGTGTTTATCAGGATTCAATTGTTTTCAGCGATCCAAATATCTCAAGTAAATATCCATACTCAATTGGTGTTCAGGCTGTGAGTCAAAGTGGTAAGGCAAGTGATTACAAGGAAATCACATTCAAGCCCAAAGATCCATTGTCACAGCAAGTCAGCACATTACCTGGTATGACCAATGCGCGTTTTGCATGGGGCGATTATAACAATGATGGACAACTTGATTTGGCTGTAATTGGTTTGGGTGATGAAAATGTTGGACAGGTATTGCGTATTTACAAGAATGACAAAGGAAAATTGATCGATCTCCAACTTACCAATAAGCAATTGAAAGAAGGAGATGTGAAGTGGGTCGATATTGATAAGGACGGATGGTTAGACTTGATCGCAACGGGTCAATCTGGATCAGTTCCAACTACAGTATTATTTAAGAACAATGAAGGGATATTCGACATATCTTATCCAACAACCATTCCTCCATTGAAGAACTCCCGAATGACCTTAGGTGATTATGACAACAACGGTACAGTTGATTTAATCATAACAGGTCAGGATGCAGTGGGTGAACCAAGATCCTATTTATTGAACAATGATGGGCGCGGAAATTTCAGTAAAGTAGATGACTTCAACTCAAGAGGTGTGATGCCGAATATTTACAACGCTGAAATGAGGTTGATTGACTATGACTTAGATGGTGACCTAGATCTCGTATACACTGGTGTAAATAAACAAGGCAATGCCGAAGGAGGCATAAGATTAAGCTCATTGTTGGATGAGCAGAGCACGAGATTTAATCAATACTATGGTTATGGATTGAATTTGAAAAATGCAAGGTTTGATTTAGGTGATATAGACAGTGATGGTGATCTTGATATTATTGTTATGGGTACTTTCATGGACAACACTCTGGAAAAACCCGTTACCAAGATTATCAAGAATTTCAGTGCAGATTCTAAAGTTCAAGGCAATTACAATAATCAGTACATATATAATAATTATCAGGAGATTATTATTGATAGTCTTGACAATGGAGATGTGAAATTTGCAGATGTCAATAATGACGGATTGTTAGATATATCTATCTCCGGATTAGATAATAAGAAAACTCCAACAACCCGTATATACATCAATCAGGGTGGATTTGGTAACTATTCATTGCTCAAAACATTGGATCTCCCACAATTTAGAAATTCAGCAATCAGCTGGGGAGATTACAACAATGATGGTAACATGGATATGGTCATTACAGGAACCAAGGCTGTGGGAACTGAAACGGTTATATACGTAAATGATCAGGGGTCAAATAAAAATGTAGCGCCTAGTATTCCCAATGATTTGACAGTATCTGACTTAGGGCAAGGTAAAATCATTTTAAAATGGAAAGCGCCAACCGATGATCATACTCCATCTCGAAGCTTATCATATATGATTCGTCTTGGTACCAGACCTGGTGCAGGCGATTTGTCAACCCTGCCAATCGATACAGCAGGCCGACTCCAAACACCAACTTTCCCGGTTATTGGTACAAATGAATACTATACTGAATTGCCTCCAGGCCGTTATTACTGGTCAGTCATGGCAATCGATGGAAATTTCAAGAATTCTAAATTCTCTCAGGAGCAATCATTCATCTTAAAGTATCCATGGAAGTACATCAATCAAGGTGGGTTGGTTGACAGAAGAATTTCTCCAATTGACAACAGTCAGTTTGCATGGGCTGATTTCAACAACGATGGATTAACCGATTTCATCTACTTAGGAAACAGTGGAGTATGGGGTCAGTCACCTGCTGGTATCTACAAAAACAACAGCGGCTCGTTCCTCAAAGTTGAATCGACCAATGGAAACGGATTTTCTGGATTGAATGGAATTGACAATGTTAAAAATCTATCTATTAAGTGCAAGGATATAAACAACGATGGATTTGTAGACTTGTTCGTGGCTGGTGAATACAATGACAACAATCCATTCTTCCGTGCATTTGTAAACAAGCGTGGATTTGTCTTCCAAGATGTCAGCAATTTGTTCAACATGACAAGTATGTTGAGGGGTCCGGCACTTGATTTCTCAGATCTGGATAACAATGGAACGCCAGATATGATTTACTCTGGTACTGATAATAGAGGTGTGGGACAAGTATTGTTCTTTACCACCAAATTGGATACTGCAATTGTTCAAGGTGCAGCGAACCCGAATGGGTTTACTATCTCAACGTATGAGACAAATATCAAGAAAGTGCTAAATGATGAGGAGGCACAAAATATCAATCTTGCATTCACTGATTTCAATCAGGACAAGCGTATTGATATGGTTATGCTGTATGATAATGCATCTGGACAAAGAAAAGCGGAGGTTTTCAATGGAGGATTGGATGAATTTGGAAAAGGCACCTTCACAAAAAATACAGATGTAGTGTTGCCTAAAGTCAAAAACAGCACTTTAGATGTGGTTGACTTCAATAAAGATGGTTACCCTGATATTGCCCTATCTGGTTACAGCTCGGCAAACGGACAGATGTTCAAGGTTTATCAAAACAAATTTGATAAGCAGACGGGTAAATTCACCTTTACAAATACTACGAATGACTTACTATTACCTATTCAAGATGGTAAGACAACGTGGGGTGATTTCAACATGGATGGATATCCAGATGTGATTTTCAGTGGTACAAGAACCGGCTCGGGGTATGTTACAAAAATGGCAACTTCTGCACTCGCTAATAACAATGTTATAAGTTACACGGAGTTACCAACCTTTCCATTCGGTGATTATCTTCAACTCACCCCAACCATGGGAGATATCATGGGTGATGGACAGCTCGGCGCAGTGTTAGTAGGAAGAGAGACCATCAAAGGAGGTTCCGTGATCAATGCATTTAAACTGTTGCAGAATGTTAGAGGATTGAGCTCTAAAATTGAGGGGAATAATGGTATAGTGCAAGGTAAAAATTCAATGCCTTTCACACCACTCAATTCGTCGTACAATAAATCAACATCTGCCGGCTCAAAGAGCAAGCTAACCCCATCGTTTGATATTAGAAGTGCTGCATTTAAAATAATGGAGTCATTGTCTCAACAGGCTCAGGAAAATGATAATCAGAAGTTTGTTGAAAACCAACCTCCAGACGCACCAACTGATCTCAAGTCAGCAATTCTGCAAAGGGTAGCTAACTTAAATTTGGTGAAGCTTTCATGGAATCCAGGGAAAGATGACCTGACTCCAAATTCTGGATTGACATTCTCATTGCGCGTTGGTAAAAAACCTGGTAAGTCGGATGTGATCGATGCAGAGAGCAACCGAGATGGTTCAAGGAAAACGCCAACGAACGGAAATACAGAAAACAATACACAATGGGATATTCAATTGCCGAATGGAACTTACTACTGGTCTGTTCAATCGGTTGATGCTTCTTTTGCTGGATCAAATTTTTCACAAGAGTCAACATTGATTATTCAAAATGATGCTATCGTTGCAGGAAGTGCACCGTCGCAAATATTCTTAAATGGTTCATCTAAGGATACTGTTTATTTGTCTCAAAATCAACTGTTCAGTACTGTGAAATACAAATTGAGCACATATTCAGTTGATAGTGCCAAAATTACCAAGTACAATTATTCACTATACGATGATGATGACTTTACCAATCCAGCTATTTTTGCGATTGATACAAGTGTGAATAATCTTTATTTGAAAGGTGCGTATGAAAAGGATTTAACCTATAACGTGCGCGTCAGGGTTACTGATTCAAGAGGACTTGCTTTCGACAAACAAATAGCATTTGTTGTAGTTGCAGCACCAAACAATCTTTTACTTGATGGCGCTACAACATCCTTTGTAAATTATGCTTCAGCCAAAGAGACTGAACAGCTAAATGTAACCATGACCGGTGTAGATGATCGGATCACTGCCGACAAGCTCACCTACACCCTTGTAGATGGGGACGGAAGTGAAAACAACAGCATGTTTGGTATCAAAACCAACAACATACTTTATAACAAAGTGCCACTTAAACTGGCAGACACATTGCGTGTCAGAGTTGCTGTTTCCAATGGGTATGCTTCACTTGAAAAAGCAATCAAAATTTATTCAGGTTG
>JBEAYH010000161.1:0-3498 GCA_041159435.1 Bacteroidota bacterium
GCAGTAGCAAAACTCTGCGGAGCGCATGTGGCAATTGTTGGACTAGAAGCTGATCGTACGCGTTTAAACATTGCAAAAAAATATGGTTGTGAAGCCATCGTGGGAGATGCCACTGAATGGGCTTTTGCCACAGATGGAATGGGTGCAGATGTTATCATAGACGCGGCAGGCATCAGCCAGACTTTGAAAATTGCATTGCAACTTGTCAGACCCAAGGGACAAATTATAAAAGTTGGCTGGGGCCCGCAGCCATTGAATTTTTCACTTGATCCACTTGTTCAAAAAAACATAACTCTTCAGGGAAGTTTTAGCCATAATTGGCCCATTTGGGAAAAAGTAATTGGATTGCTTTCCTCTGGTTTATTAGATGTGCAGCCGATCATTGGAGGGGTATGGACATTGAATGATTGGCATACCGCCTTTGAGAAAATGCACAGAGGGGAAGTGGTGAAAAGTGTATTAAAACCATCATGATTCATGAGACTGAATAATAAAATAATCATCGTTACAGGAAGCACAACGGGTATTGGAAAAGCAATTGCCAAGAGATGTGTGAAAGAAGGAGCCAAAGTCATGATACATGGACTTGAACTCGATTGGGCACATGACGTATTGGACGAAATAGGAAAAGAAAACGGGGCTGTTTATGTTGAAGATCTCTCCAATGAAGGGGCATGTGAGCGTTTGGTGGATATGACAATAAAATCATTCGGGAAAATAAACGCTGTAGTCAACAATGCTGCGAAAGTTGTATCATCCAACATTGCAACAACCAATATTGATTTTTTAGAAAGGGTATTTCACGTAAATACTTTTTCACCTTTCATGCTTGTCAAACATGCTCTTCCTTATTTAACTGCATCAAAAGGAGCAGTTTTAAATATTGGTTCTGTCAATGCATACAGCGGAGAACCCAATCTGCTTGCCTACAGTATGTCGAAAGGTGCCTTGATGACCATGACCAGAAATCTGGGAGATACACTTCACCGCGAAAATGGGGTGCGTGTCAATCAAATCAATCCAGGATGGGTGCTTACAGAAACAGAGAAGAAAAGAAAAAATGACCATGGATTGCCTGAAGATTGGTACAAAGACTTGCCAAGTGTGTATGCTCCTGCAGGAAGGATTTTATGGCCAGAAGAGATCGCGGCAGCTGCAATTTATTGGCTATCTGATGAAAGCGGACCCGTCAGCGGACAAGTAGTAGACATTGAACAGCATCCATTTATTGGTAGAAATCCACCTAAAGATTCATCCACCATCCCAACAAGAAAATAACCCATGCCCCAACTTGCCGTTTTCCCCAAAGCATTCATGCATGCACTTTGCAAAGATGGTACGATGAAATTACATGAGTGGATAAGATTGGCTTGTGAGCTTGATATCGATGGACTGGAATGGTATGCCGGATTTATTGAAATGCAGGATCCAAAAAATTGGAAAGATTTTCGCAAACAAGTGGAGGACAAAGGAAAACAAATTCCCATGATGTGCTGTTCTCCAGACTTCACCCACCCTGATCCATCGTTCAGAGAAATTGAAATCAACAAACAAAAAGGTTGGATCGAAATGACTCATGCGATGGGGGGCAAGTTTTGCAGGGTATTATCAGGACAAAGAAGACCTGAATTGTCAATTCAAGAGGGAGTCAAACTTGCAGCAGATTCAATACAATCATGTTTGCCATTTGCACAAGAAAGAGGAATCACACTGATCATTGAGAATCATTACAAAGATGATTTTTGGCTCTACCCTGAGTTCGCACAAAAGATGGATGTCTTCTGTGCGTTGGTGGATATGATTCATCATCCGAATTTCGGAGTGAACTATGATCCAAGCAATACATTTTTGGCAGGGGAGGAACCACTCGAGTTGTTGTACAGGGTCTCCAAGCGTGTTGTTACCATGCATGCCAGTGATCGATATTTACTGGAAGGAACCATCGAAGATTTACGAAAAGAGGAGGGCGGCGCTGCAGGATATGCAAAGCGATTGAGTCATGGTGAAATCGGTAAAGGCCTGAATGATTACGATGCTATTTTTACTGAATTGAAACGTGTGGGATTTGACGGATGGATCAGTATTGAAGATGGAGTGGATGGAATGGATCAATTGCAAAGAAGTGTCACGTTCGTCCGAAAGAAGATAAAGCAGTATTGGGAATAAAAAAAGGCTTCAATTGAAGCCTTTTTTGATGTTAGAATTTCAATGTCTTGGGAAGAAATTTTTCAATCAAATCAGTATAGTATGATTTGAGTTTTGACCAATCTGGAGGCTCTGGATTCTTTGAGTAGAGATCATAAGGATTGAAGAGCTTGACCCATTTCAGCATTGCTCTATCATGATCATCACAAAGGTGATCGTATGCTCCCTCTCTGTGCCATGCATAAAATGAATGGAAGCGCAACATATACAATCCTTCTTCGGGTAAATGATTTTTCATCATTTGATAAATGTATTCATCATGTCCCCAACTGAGGTGAACATTGCGGAGTCCACAGTTTGGTTCATATACGCCATACTTGCTATTGTATGCAGGATTGTTGTAGTCTGGGTTGTCTTTAAAAAATTCAGGATAAATGATTTTATCTGAGTAGGCGCAGCCAACAGGGAATGTATCTCCAACCACTGCCCACTGAGGTTCACCGAAAAGGCAAAGCACCTTTCCCATGTCATGCATCAAGCCAGTCAGCACCATCCAGTCGGGGTGACCATCTCTTCTGATTGCTTCTGAGGTTTGCAAAAGATGTTGGAATTGATCCAAATCTGTATCCGGGTCTGAATCATCCACCAGTTGATTCAGAAATTCAAAAGCATCCCATACAGCCATTTCTTTTTTGTCAAATGATAAATACTGTCTGTGCTTTTCCATTACAAAATCGTAGGTCTGGTAGGTATGATTGAGTCTGTAAAACTCTCTCACTGTATCCCTTCCAGGCTCTTCGTAATTCCTGTATGCTTCGGTTGTTTTAGATGTCGCAATTTTTTCCGGATCGGGATATCTTTCAAGCAAATCATCTTCCCACTCATCTAGGCTTCCAAGTGGATTGATTTCTTTAGAAGTAAATTCTTTGTTTGACATGGCTAACGAGTTTATGGGACTAAGTTAAAAACAATTTTTGTTGATTTTTTCACAATTCGGGTAAAATTCAATCTTTTAGAAGCCGGTGAACCAAAAATGCTTTATTTTAAAGGAATCAACTCAACGATTGCCATGCGTCTACATCTAGCAGACTATCTTGTCATTTTTGTTTATTTTTTATTTGTCATTGCAGTAGGATTCATCATCAAAAAAAGAATTAAATCAAGCAATGATTTTCTGAACAGCAACAGAAGCATTCCGCTTTGGATCACCAGTCTCGCTTTTATTTCAGCGAATCTTGGTGCGCAAGAGGTTTTGGGAATGGTTGCCTCAGGTGCCAAGTATGGTATCATGACAGTCCACTTTTATTGGGTCGGCGCCATATTCGCAATGGTTTTTCTGGGAGTATTTATGAT
>JBEAYH010000028.1:0-12410 GCA_041159435.1 Bacteroidota bacterium
AAGAGAATGAATGGCTCATTGTCGGTACAGGGAGATGCAGATTGTTTCACATGTGAAAGCAGGTCTCTGGTAAAGCTTTTCATGTGGGAAAAGATTGATTGATGAGGGGATTGTTCCTGGCTTGGGCCATTTCTTCTTATTTTTTTGCGCGTGCTCAGTTAACTCATCAGCCTGCAAGTTCATTTAAAGTAATTCCGGAAATCCTTGTGAAGCCCATCATGGGTGTAATGAGGATTTCTCGGGATACTATTGAGTTCAAGATCGCTGAGCATTTAGATCCAGGTACATCCAAATTGGAAGATGTATTCAGCCAGTTCATTGGATTTCATGTAACGGAGGAAGGAAGAATCTATTACAATGGCAAAGAAATTGAAGCGATATTGATCGATGGGGCATCTGTCGCAGTTTTTGATTACAGGCTCATGGCCAAACATCTCAACGCAAGTATGTTTTCAAGTGTTGAATTGATTCAACATTATCAACCCAATCGATTTGATCAGGATTTTATAAGCAATGATGCTGTTGCAGTCAATCTAAAGATGAAGAAGGAATTTGGAAGGAAGATCAATGCAGATATTGCATCAACATATGGAACACCTAGAGGTTGGTTGGGTAAGTTGGATATCAGCAGATTGGGATCGAGGATTCAATCCATCAATGCATTGAATAAAAATATATTGGCTGACAGGGTACTGTTGACATTCGAAGATGCTTCCAATTATATGAAATCGATTCAGCATAAATCCGCATTTGTTCTACATCCTTTGGCTACACAGGGATTTCCATTCAAGAAATACTATTTGTCAAACAATCGGTCACATCAATTTCAATCTGCATACTCATTTCACATAGGAGCTTATCAACAGTTGAATGTTGCACTGGACCATCTCGCTGTAGATCAAACATATACACAAAAACAGCAAGTTGAATTTAATGCGCATGCAACTTTTAATCGAAATGAAAAAAGACGTACGCAGTTGGATCAATCCCAATCATTTCGTGCAATCAAGATTTTGTATGTACACGATCGTTTGAAAAACAATCGCGGTGAATATGTTTTCCAATTGGGAGGTCATCAATTAACAGAAATACTCAATGATACTGTTTCAGTGAACTCATTATGGATCAACAGGGGACTTTCTTATCAGCGGCGAAAGTCAGTCTATTTTTCAGGTGAAGAGAAAGTACGGTTGCTAAAAAAACAAGTATTGGTATTTAAGTTGGAAACCTCAATGAATAGCTTTCAGCGTAACATCGAAGATCAGTTTGTGAAATCAAATCGGTTCGTATTGAAGCAGCAATTTATGCTTGCGGAAATTTCTTCGTCTTATCAAATCCGAAAGAATGTTTTTCATGTGGGACTCAGATCGTTGACTGAAGAACTGGGATCTCATGCAACAATTGATAAACGATATGCTTATGTTGAGCATCAATATCGGGTAGGTAAGAAAATTCAAATCCATACTGAAGCTGCAGGTGGTAAGGGGGCGCTCCGCATGCAGAATCGTTTTTTCGGTGGATTCATGCATCATCAGAAAACCCAGTTTATTTATACCAAGTCTATGTTCAATCAGATGTATTTCCAATATTTGACAAGACGGGTTATTCCGGAAGTGGATATTTGGATGATGAATGCTATGTATCAACCATCCGGAATATTTCAATATTGTATTCCTCCCTCTGATTTTACCGCCACACGCAGAGTAGAATTGGGTAAAACATACCACAATGTTTATACAGGTTTACAGTATCGATTGAATATTCATTATCAAGTGGTCAACAATGAAATCATACACAGACTTGGATTTCATTCAATTTATATGATTGATACCATACAATTCAATGGCCGCAACCAGATTTTGCAAATGCTGGGTGAAGGATCTGTATTCATTCATACATATAAACTGCGATTATCTGCTAGTTATCAGCTCACTTCCAGTAAGTTCTTTCAGTCATTGATGGGAGAGCAGATGCTTGTTCGCATGAATACTCAATCAGTAAAGTTTATTGCAAGAACAAGCTGGGCGAAATCTTTTCATGCTGATGTAACTTTCGCGGTAAATCATCATCTATCTACGTCGCAAATTGTAAAAAATCAGTTTATCGTATTTCAGCATCAGCTAAGTCTAAAGTATAAACCATGGAAAGGGGGGATGGTAGGTTTGCAATGGCAGTTGATACATCCACCTCAAGGGAAGTCTTATGGTTTCATGGATATTTTTCTACAAATCCAATCATCCAAAAAGTTCTATGTAAAATGCACTGGGTTGAATATGTTGCATATTCGTCAGTATCAGCAGCAATATATTGTAAGTTATGGGGTACAACAGGTATCAACTATTCTACCTGGAAGAAAATTGCAAATTCAATTAGGTTTTGCTTTTTGATTATTCAATCTCTATCACTTCCTGGTTGCTTTCATTTCCAGCTCTGTCGATCGCACTGACAATCACTTTTTTCAATTCAACTTTTTTGCCATCCACCAGTTTGAATTTGTTCAATGATTTTCTTGTGGTGGATTTTGGTAAAATTTGGTATTCCCAATTGTTGTCAAAGTTGGTATACAGGATGTACTGAAAAATATCATTTTCCTTCGGTTTCCAATTCAATTCAACAGTCGCGCCCATTTTTTTAATCGTGGTTGCAGGATTGCTGGGAGGGATAGAGTCCAGCCATTTGCTTGCAGGCACAAGTGCAGTGGTCTTATAAGGACCTTCATTCAGTGTTTTTGTAAGTGAAGGATTTTTGGTCAGCATGGAAATGTTCCAATGCACCACTCCATTGCTTTTGGGAATCAGCTTTCTTCCAAATTCTATTTCTTGGGTGATTTCAGCATTGTCTGCTCGGCCGTATTTATCTGTATTGATGTTGATGCCAGGCCAGAGGTGACGCTGAAATGTATTTTCTTCTTGCCACCAACTGAGCAGAACGGGGAAGCTTTGTTCTGTTTTGCTGGTTGGCCAATAGAGTTGAGGTGTAAAGTAGTCAATCCATCCTTTGTTCAGCCAGAGTTTTGCATCGGCATATAATTTTTCATACTGATCAAATCCTTTGATGGATGGGGGGAATCCGGGTCGCCATATGCCGAAAGGGCTGATGCCGAATTTTACATGCGACTTGGACAATTTGATTTCTTTGTACACTCTTTCAATCAGCTTATTAACAGATGATCTTCTCCAATCTCCTTTGGAGATTGTTCCATTATTGGATAGATATTCTTGGTATGATTTTTCATCTGGAAAATCATTGTCACCATTGTAGGATGGGTAAGGATAAAAGTAATCATCGAAGTGAATTCCATCCACATCGTATCTGTTTACGATATCCATCACTACTTTGGTTGTGAGGTCTTGTGTTTCTTTTTTGGAAGGGTCCATCCAGTAAAATCCTTCTTTCAATCTGTATACCATTTCTGGATTTTTTCTTACGATGGATTCGTTGCTGATATCTTTTGAACTGGTATGGTGTGCACGATAGGGATTTAGCCAAGCGTGGAGTTCCATTCCTCTTTCATGTGCTTCATCAATCCAGAATTGTAGAGGATCGTAATAGGGTTGTGGAGGTTGGTTTTGTTTTCCGGTGAGGAAATAGGACCATGGTTCGTAGTTGCTCTTGTAGAGTGCATCTGCTTGTGGGCGCACTTGGAAAATTACTGCATTGAAATGGTTTGTTTTGAGATAGTCAAGCAATTGAAGTGCCTCTTGTTTTTGTTCTGCCGTTGTGAGTCCGGGTTTACTCGGCCAGTTGATATTTGCAACACTTGCGATCCATGCAGCTCTGAATTCACGGGGGACAATGTTCAGTTGGCTGTTGGCAGTTGACGGTTGACGGTTGAGGGTTGGTTGGTTGTTAGTTGTTGGTTGTACGTTGTAAGTTGAGTCTTTTTTGGGTTGTGGGGTGGCAGTTGACGGTTGACGGTTGAGGGTTGGTTGGTTGTTGGATGTAGGTTGTACGTTGTAAGTTGAGTCTTTTGTAGGTTGTGGGTTTGCAGTTGATGGTTGACGGTTAACTGTCAACTGTGAACTGTCAACGGTATTTACTTGTCCCATGTCCCCTGTCCCTCGTCCCTGTATTACCACTTCCCTTCTCGTCGTAAAAGGTGAGTATTTAGCAGTGAATTCCTTGACTGCAGTACATCCTACAAGCGTTGATAAAAGAACAATCGATTGAATATATTGAAGCCTCAATTTCATTCAGAAAATTTTAGCAAAATTAGGGTAAGGTTGAGGAAGATCAGCATATGAAGAGATGAAAAAACATTTTCTTCGGTGAAATTTCATCTTCATTGTATACAAATATTGGTAACTTTAACAAGCATGACATACAAGGTCAATATATTAGATCCTAAAGCAAAGAAGTTGCTTTTGGAAATGGAAGCTAAAAGGCTTATTTCATTGACTAAAATTGATGGGACGAACTTTGTCAATCTTGTGAAGCGCATAAGAAAAAAATCATTGAAACATTCAATAAGTAAGGAAGAGATTGCTGGTGAAGTTGAACAGGTGAGAGGGGATAGGCATGCTAGAAAAAAGAGACAGGGTAATATTTGACACCAATATTTGGATTAGCTATCTAATATCAGATGAATTTTCATCATTGGATACGCTGATTATAGATCAATATATTGATTTAATATACAGTGAGGAGCTCTTGGAAGAGTTTATTGCTGTAGCTAGAAGGGGGAAATTCAGTCGTTATTTTACGGAGAATGATGTTAACTATCTTGTAGATGGGCTACTGAAATTCGCTGAATTCTTTGATGTAAAATCCAATTTTAATCTTTGCAGAGATCCAAAAGATAATTTTTTATTATCACTATCATTTGACGCTCAAGCAACTCATTTGATAACTGGCGACAAAGATCTTCTTGAAATTGAATATTTTTATGGTACCAGAATACTTGATTATGCTGGTTATATAAAAAGTAAATCATTTTTTTAAATACGTTTTATGTGGCAAGAAGAAAACAATTCATTGTACAAGAAATTCCAGTTCAAAGATTTTAAGGATGCTTTTGCATTTTTAACCAAAGTTGCAATGGCAGCGGAGCAGGTTGATCATCATCCAACGATTAAGAATACATGGAATACAGTTGAGTTGTGGTTGTCAACCCATGATGCAGGAAATATTGTCACTGAGAAGGATAGAAAGTTGGCTAAGATGATTGATGGGATGCTATAAATGCCTGTCTGATTCCTATTTCACATTCAGGTTTGTTCCGTCGATTTCAACTGTTTTCTTTTGAAGTCCACTTGTTGCAGGTCCATTGGTAACGGACCCATCAATTGAAAAGTTGGATCCATGTGCTGAGCAGTTAAATGAGCTCGATGATTTTACGAAATTGATTGTTGCACCCGCATGTGGACATGCACTTGAGAAGGCCACAAAGCTGGTTGCAACATTCCCTGAAGCTGTTCTCACTACAACCACTCCTTTATCCAGCACAAAGTCATTGATATTCAGCAGTTGGGAGCTCAGGTTGACCGTAAGGATGGCATTGGAACCCGAACCTGAATTATTGTTATTCGGATTGTTGTTGTTGGTATTCCCGGTATTGTTGTTAGAGGGGGTTGTGGCATCTTCCTTGGAGCAAGCCTGCATCATGCAGCTGATGCAAGTAAGGGTAAGTCCACCTGTGATACTGTTGATGAAATTTTTACGATTCATGACATTACAACAAACAACAATGTCAGAAGTTCAATTAGTAATACAATCATTCAAATTGTTTAAAAATGTAATTAAATAGTCTGATTTTCCTGAACAGTGAATTGCTATATCTTATTTATTTACTTCTTCCTCTTTCCCCCATGAGATAATTGGCTAGGAGAAAATCGGGCCGCATTTGCAGATTTTCTGGATCTGAAGCGTACCATTACCATCGTCAGTAAATAATTATTTTTTTACTCTGATATCAAATACCAGTTCAGCATCCAATGCACTGAAAACATTGATGATGGTGTCAAATCTTGCACTTCTGGGTGATGCTAATCAATAGTAGTAACCAAAAATGATGTTCATCTCATCCTCGCTGGTGAGTCCGAATGAAACTGTCTTTTTGGTGGTATTGTTGTAAGTAACCTCAGAGGTCAGTCCCTCTCCCGGTTTCAATGTAATGGGAGTGGGGAATGAAATGGTTGCGGGATGTTCCCAATCTGTGCTTGTATAAACGATTTCACCATTTCTGCTGCCGCCATAAATTTTGATGACAAATTTTTCTCCCAGTTTATGATAGTGTGAAGTCAGCAGCACGACCCTGGTGGTTTCATTGAATGTAAAATTTTTCACGAATGTTTTTCTTTCTCCTGGCTGCAATACTATATCGAGGTTATTCAAATCAAGTGTCTTCGCAATATTTTGAACACTGCTCGCCGGTACTGTATAGAAATTGATATAGTTTTCTCCTTTGAGTGTAAAAGATGTTTTATTGAAATAATGTGCGTTTAAGTCCAATGGCATTCTTGGACTCACCTGCAGGGCAACACCTGTTGGCAATTTAAAATCGGCATTCACGTCGGTGCCTCCTCCCATGAAAACATGGTTCTGCATGTTTTCCAGATTCACAGTACCATTTGCATTTCTGAGATCTCGTAAGGTATTCTCAGGAGGAAGGAATGAAGGAACCCTGAATGAATATACTACCAGGTGGTGACTGTTCGACATCCCACGCAGTTGAATTCGATTCACATAAACCGCTTCTGTATTGGGAGTATTTTTTCGTACAAAAATTTCTCTCTCAAAATTTGGTGCAATTTCAAATGGATCAATCTTCAATTGAAAACCGCTTCCGCTGGGCGGTGCCTCGAGTGGGATGATGGAAGGCTGACATACTGTTGTGTCTTTCAACAACGATTCGTTTACAGAAGCATCGGTTGCACTTGCACCTTTGGATATCCACTCATTGATAAACGCAACTTGACCCTTCGTTAGAAAATTTCCGCCCAATGGCATGTTGGAACCAAAATTGGCAGTGGTGGAATGGTGTCCTGCTTCACAGGCAATTTTATGTGCAAGAAAACTATTGTCAAGGTCCTTTGGTTTCACCAGTTTCATTCCCATGGATGCAGCTGCACTGTTTTTGGGTGTGACGCCTACGAGATTTGCATAGGATTTCCCAGGTGTCAGGACCAAACCATGTTGTGCAAAACTTGCATCTGAAGTAGAAGCATGACATCCTGAAATGGCACAAGAAGTATTCAGAATTTTTTCTTGGATGATGTCAAACGAGGGCGTGACTGTCACGTCAGTTGATGCTGTCTTTTCACATGAACCAATGATTGTCACCAGACAAACAACACATAATATATATGGTATGTATCTCACTCTTGATAAATGTACACAATAAGAAAGGATCTTAAAAAAGGTGCCTGAAAACAAAAAAGCCTGTAAGTTATCTTACAGGCTTCAATCAAATCTAAAGAGCTGGCTGTAGGGGGAGGAGTCGAACCTCCACGAGGCAGTTAGCTATAGCGCAAAGTTCAGTGGTCGACCCTGGTCGCCTCTTGCGAGACGGCTCTACACTACGTTTATTCTGTTATCCCCACCCTCGAGACAAGAGGGCATGTCTGCCGAAAGTTTCATCACCCCACAATTGTAAAGAACTGACGCAAATTTAAGCTAAATAGGTTTTTATTGATATTATTTCAATAATAATTTTTTAATTATTGAAATTATTCAATAAATTGCATCTATTATTAAATTCTCTGAAAAATCGATATTGATTATGGCCTCAAAATTAAATCTTGACAAACTGGATCTTCAGATCATCCAGATCATGACGGAAGATGCGAGTATTTCATATGCGGATCTTGGAAAACAACTATTTGTTTCCGGTGGTACCATTCATGTGCGCATCAAAAAATTGCAAGAGCTTGGTGTGGTCAAAGGTACCAAACTCAATGTTGATTTGAAATTACTTGGCTATGATATCAAGGCATTTGTGGGAATTTATTTGGAGAAGAGCTCTTTGTATGATCAGGTTGCAGAAGATTTGAAAAAAATTCCGGAGATCATTCGATTGAATTATACAACAGGCAATTACAGCATGTTTATTGAAGTGGTTTCAAAAGACATCAATCAGTTGAGATTTGTTTTGCACGATCAATTGCAGAAAATCAAAGGAATCGATCGTACAGAAACTTTTATTTCTTTAGAGGAAAGTTTCAACCGCAATGTACCGGTAGCGGGTTAATGGTTAACTCAGCTTTCTCCCCTTCCACTCATAATGCGTGATCATTCCAAAGCATGCAGCAATAACTGTATAAACAGTATGAATAATCTGCGATGGTATGAACCAACTGATCAGTCGCTGTTTGCCAAAAAATATCGATGTGTGCAACATGAAAGGCAATTCTCCCAATCCTTTGATCAATAAAAAGATCACATAATATTTTAAGTATACAATATTTGTGAGAGATAAAAGCAAAAGCAACACAGGAATGAGGTTGACGGTAAAAACCAAGAAAAGTGTGGCTTTGATGGAAGAACTTCTATAATTTTTTGCCTTGCTTGCCCAACGGATGCGTTGTTGGATGAAGGCTTTCCAGTTATCAGCTGCATCTGTTTCCACAATGGCTGTATGTGCATAACAATATGTAACCTGACCCGGGAAAGCACGATCAATTTTTTCCATCAACAACATATCATCTCCTGAAGCAATATGATCAATTCCCTCAAATCCATTTACTTTTTCAAAAGCTGATTTGGTATACAACAAATTCGCTCCATTGCACATATTGAACAATCGGTTTGTTACAGCAACTGCGGTAATCCCTTGCAAGGACATGAAATCAAGCGATTGAAAGATCTCCAAAAAGCTTTTCTCTTTTCTGTATGCAACAGGAGCTGCTACCATTGCTGCATTTCTTTCTTCTTTGCAAGTCACCAATGTTGCCAACCATGTTTTCCCATAACTGCAATCTGCATCCGATGTAACAATGATTTCATGAGCAGCTGCCCTGACACCTTTGGCTACGGCTGATTTCTTTCCAAATTTTTCATCTTCCGAAATATGCATCAGTTTGATACGATCGTCTTGGTATCTTTTTACAATATCTGCAGTCCTGTCAGTCGACTGATCATCCACCACAATAATTTCCATCAACCCAGCAGGATAGTCCTGCGACAAAAGTCCATCCAAACATCTCCCCATATTCGCTTCTTCATTCCTGGCAGGGATGATGATACTAACCGGTACATATATATATGATGTTGGTGAAAAGAATTTCATCCGAACAAACAGCCTGTTCGCCTGAAATATCACCAACAGATAAACTGTCAACACCAACAATATGAGCAACGACACAACCATTTCAAAAGCAACTATTTATGTGTAAGTTAAATTTTATCATAACTACAATAAAAGATTGTTTCAGCCAAGAAATTCGTTAACTTCATATAGTTGCATAACTAACTATATGCCAAACAACCAATTTAAATGGGGGGAGCTTTACAGCTTTATTACTGGGATGGCATCGACTGCCATTGCCAGAAGATTGCAGAAAAATTTTAAGCAGCAAGGAATTGAAATCACCATTGAACAATGGAGTGTATTGTATCACCTCTGGAAAAAAGATGGTGTGAGTCAGCAAGAACTTTGCAATGCAACCTTTCGAGATAAACCAAGCATCACACGATTGCTCGACAATCTTGAAAAATTAAAATTGGTTAAGCGCGTTGCGTCACCAACAGACAGAAGATTGAATCTGATTGTGTTGACCGATGCTGCAAGAAAAATGCAGGACCATACCATGGAAGTTGCATCCAATACCTTGAATGAAGCACTGGAAGGAGTGAGTAACTCAGATGTTGATCGTGCAAAAATTGTTTTGCAAAGAGTATACGACAACCTTAAATAACATTATAAATCGTTTGTTATGGAAACAACAACCAAACAAGTCATGAAAGGTGCAGGGTGGATGATCGATGCAGCTGCTCCATCTCATACATTTACTCCGGAAGATTTCACTGAAGAACAAAAAATGATGTTCGACATGTGTCACCAGTTCATCAATACGGAAGTGACACCTTTGTTGGATCGGATTGATAAATTGGAACCGGGACTCATGCCGTCTCTCATGGAGAAGACAGGAGAACTCGGATTGATGGGCGTCTCTATCCCCGAACAATATGAGGGATTGGGAAAAGAATTTACTTCCTCCATCATTGTTGCAGAAGCATTGGGTGCGGGTCACTCTTTCTCGGTTGCATTCTCCGCACATACTTGTATTGGTACACTGCCGATTCTTTATTTCGGAACAGAAGCACAGAAAGCAAAATATATACCCGGACTCGCAACAGGTAAATTGAAAGGTTCATATGGATTGACAGAACCCAACAGCGGCAGTGATGCATTGGGTGCAAAAACAACTGCAAAGTTGAGTGCAGATGGGAAACACTATATATTGAATGGACAAAAATGCTGGATCACCAATGGTGGATTTGCAGATGTCTATACTGTATTTGCAAAAATTGATGGTACTCAATTCACTGGATTTATTCTTGAGCGCGGAATGGAAGGATTTAGTTTCGGACAAGAAGAACATAAAATGGGAATCAAGGGATCTTCTACTGTTCAACTCTATTTTCAAGATTGTAAAGTGCCGGTAGAAAACGTATTGGGTGAAATCGGCAAGGGACATGTCATTGCATTCAACATCCTGAATCTCGGTCGACTTAAACTCTGCGCATCCACCATGGGTGGAGCCAAGATGGCATTGGTAGATGCATTGAAATATGCAAAAACAAGAGAGCAGTTCAAGAAACCCATTTTTGAATTTGGCGCGATGCAACATAAACTGGCTGAAATGGCCATTCGCAACTGGGTGGTGGAAGCTGCCTTGTATCGTGCATCCATGTGGATTGAAGAAAAAGAAAAGGAGCTACTTGCCGCGGGCAAACCATTCAACGAAGCTTTGCTAGGTGCTGCGGAAGAATATGCCATTGAATGTGCCATCTTAAAAGTATCCGGATCTGAATTGCTTGACTTCACGGTAGATGAATCGGTACAAATTCATGGCGGAAACGGATTCAGTGATGAATACAATGTATCAAGAGCATACCGCGACAGCCGCATCAACAGAATTTTTGAAGGTACCAATGAAATCAACCGCCTCCTGATCGTCGATATGGTATTGAAGCGCGCGATGAAAGGCCGATTGGATTTTATGGGACCCGCTATGGCTGTTCAAAAAGAATTGATGAGTATTCCTGATTTTGGCTCAACAGATGATACTCCTTTTGCAGAGGAATTGAAAGCAATCGCTCAAATGAAAAAATCTATTTTCATGGTTGCTGGTGCAGCTGCACAAAAGCTCATGATGCAATTGGAATCTGAACAAGAGATCATCATGCATATTGCAGATATGGCGATCGATGTATTTCATGCAGAAAGCGGACTGCTCAGAGCAATGAAAATGGTTGAGCAAAAAGGTGAAGCAAACTGCAGTATAGAAATTGATATGGCAAAAACTTATTTATTCGATGCAGCTGATCGTATTCATAAAAACGGGAAAGATGCTATCAATGCATTTGCCAGTGGAGATGAACAACGCATGATGCTTTTGGGATTGAAGCGATTTACAAAAGTTGCTCCTTTCAATACCAAAGATGCACGCAGAAGAATTGCTGCAAAATTGGGTTAAGCATAATATTTACTGATATCCGTTACTCCTTTTTTTCTGACATCCGGAGTGTTCTTTAATGAGAAGTCATACCATTGTGCATGTCCAGCATCTTCCATTGTTTTGTAAAAAGGTTCTTTCCCATTCATCCTTTGAATGGGTTCAGCAAGTGACATGATTTTTTTGCTTATCTCATTTGCGATTTGGTAAATGGAAACAAGAAATAAACGGATCATACAACTCTTTTGCACTACAACGGGGCTTGATCCTTCATTATTTTATCAATCAGTAAAATCACATCAAAAAGAGTATATCCTCTTTTTGATCTTCGTATTTATACGATAATCTATATAGTAAACCATCCATTTTGATTACTTTCACGTCTCAAACGACCGTCAATGGAATTGAAAAACAACTTTATTCACCATGTTTATTTTTGGTTGAAGCATCCTGGCAGCAAGGAAGACCTCGCTGCATTGATCAAAGGATTGGAAAAATTAAGTGCTGTTCCACAGATCAAATTGTTTCACATTGGCTTGCCAGCAGATACCAATCGGGATGTGATCGATACAACCTATGCAGTTTCATGGTTGAATGTTTTTGAAACTGCTGAAGACCAGGACATTTATCAAACGCATCCCATGCATCTCCAATTTATTGAAGAATGCAAGCACCTCTGGCAAAGAGTTGTTGTATACGACTCTATTCAGCATTAATCACATCTATGTTCAATAAAAATCGTTCAGCTGCCTTAGGTTTCATCTTCGTAACAGTCTTGGTAGATGTAATCGG
>JBEAYH010000086.1:0-5139 GCA_041159435.1 Bacteroidota bacterium
CTGACTTCATCAAAGGATTTCGCACTGTAATGATCCATTTGCAAAATATACTCCAATGTGTATACATCGAGGCCTTCCTTGAGAACATAGGTTTCAATTGAAACGGGTGACTTATCCGCAGTATAAACGGAAAGCGTCAAATAATGTTCTCCATACTCAACACAAAGATTCAAGCGATCTGCAGCATTTGTCGCTGCATCACTTGCGTATCCAAAAACAGGTTGAATAAGATGCTTGATCATAAGACAAATTTAATGATTTTGGGTATGAATCAGATGGTAATAATGACTTACTTTGCCACCTGATTCAAGTCCAGCACAATCATGAGCGACAACTTAAAACTCAAAGTAACCTACAAACAAATTCTCCAAATGTCGCTGCCCATCAGCTTCGCGATATTGGTCCCCCAGTTCAATTTTCTCATCAACAGCTTTTTCCTTGCTCAATTGGGCAAAGGATACATGGGCGCATCAGGAATTACCGGCGTTTACTATCTTATTTTTTCTGTGATTGGATTTGGACTCAACAACGGACTGCAGGCATTGATTTCAAGACGAGCGGGACAAGACAGGTTGAAAGAAATTGGAGACCTTTTTATGCAGAGCATTTACATCACCTTCTTCATTGCTCTATTGGGCATAACCATTACATATACTGCTGCTCCCTATATTTTCAAAAATTTTACCGACGAAGCCATCTATACTCCCACAATTGATTTTTTGAAAATCAGGATTTGGGGACTCCCTTTTCTTTATCTCTACCAAATGAGAAATGGTTTATTGGTTGGAACCAACCAAAGCAAACTGCTTGTATACGGCACACTGGCAGAAACCATCAGCAATATTGTACTGGATTATGGATTGATCTTCGGCAATCTCGGATTGCCCAAACTAGGTTTCAATGGAGCAGCTTATGCGAGCATCATTGCAGAGTTTTTGGGAATGAGCGTTGTTTTCATGGTCATTGGCATCAAAGGCATGTCAAAAAGATTCGGACTTTTTGAAAATTTCTCCTTCAATTGGAAGAGTACCAAAACAATCCTCGTTCAATCTTCTCCGCTTATTTTGCAGTATGCCATCAGCATCGTCAGCTGGGAATTCTTTTTCATCCTCGTTTCACACGACGGTGCACTTGCATTGGATGTCAGCCAGGTAATGCGCCTGATGTTTGGCTTCTTTGGAATTTTTATATGGGCCTTTGCTGCAACGTCTAATACCATGGTTTCGAACATCATTGGCCAGGGCTTGCACGATAAAGTGACACTGCTGATTAAAAAAATCATCACCTTGAGTCTGGGTTCGACCATAGCAATGCTGTTGCCAATTCAATTTTTTGCAAAAGACCTGCTTTCCATATTTAATCAAGATCCTGCTTTTCTGAATCTTGCAATCCCTGTATTCAGGGTAGTATGTACAGCAATTGTCCTCATGTCTGTATCTACAGTATGCTTGAACGCAGTAACCGGAACAGGTAATACCAAAATAAATCTGATGATAGAAGTTTTCACCATCGTACTATACTGTGTGTATGTATACACAGTTATGGAAGTGTACAACCTCTCCATCGTATGGGGATGGGGATCAGAATGGGTCTACTGGCTGACCATTCTTACATTGTCTGCTCTTTACTTGAACAGTGGACACTGGAAAAAGAAGATGAATATCTAAAAGGAAATTATCCCTGTGGCTCAGCTGGTGCTGATCCGGATGATACCTTTTTCTTTTGAGATTTAGGAGCAATCACCATCAGCATTCTTTTACCTTCCAGCTTTGGCAATCCCTCAACTTGTCCAATCTCAGCAAGACGCTCGGCAAATTTCAAAAGCACCAACTCTCCTCTTTCTTTGAATTGAATGGCACGGCCTTTGAATTGAACGTAAGCCTTTACTTTATTCCCCTCTTTGAGGAAGTTTTCTGCATGACGGGCTTTGAAATCAAAATCATGATCATCAGTACCAGGTGTAAAACGAATTTCTTTCAGTTCTGCCGTTTTGCTCTTGGCCTTCATTTCTTTTTCCTTACGTTTTTTGTCGTAAAGGAATTTATTGTAGTCGATTACCTTACAAACAGGAGGATCAGCCTGTGGAGAAATTTCAACAAGGTCCAATTGCTGCTGTTGGGCAATTTTTAGTGCCTCCTGGGTGGAATAAACACCCATGGTCACATTGTCGCCAACTAATCTTACTTGAGGAACCCTGATAAAATGATTGATACGGTGTTCTGCCTCTTTTCTTGGAATGAACTTACCTCTTGGTCCACCTGAACCTTGGTAATTGGGTCTGTAGGGTAATGCCATAGTCTTTTACAACTATCCTGTCGGCTGCAGGAGGAAGTTGTCCTTATTTCTGTTTTAATTTAATTGGATTGCCGATCTTGAATTTCGGATGTTAAGGTAGTTATTATTTCTGAAATGGGACACTGACCGGCGTCACCTTTGCCCTGACGTCTGACTGCGACCAATCCATCATTTTGTTCTTTTTCACCTATTACAAACATATAGGGCACTTTCAGCAACTCGGTATCTCTGATTTTCTTGCCAATTTTCTCACCACGGTCATCCAATTCTGCCCGGATGCCTGCTTTGAGCAATTGCTGGGTAACCTCAGTGGAGTATTGATTGAACTTATCACTAATTGGAAGCACTTTCACCTGAACAGGTGCCAACCACAGAGGAAATTTTCCTGCATAATGC
Organism: Bacteroidota bacterium; assembly: GCA_041159435.1. Taxonomy (GTDB): domain Bacteria; phylum Bacteroidota; class Bacteroidia; order Chitinophagales; family Chitinophagaceae; genus Pollutibacter. The sequence goes on from JBEAYH010000086.1 coordinate 2,692, forward strand.
TCTAATAAAAATCCAATGAAACGTTCGTGTGTACCCAAAGGTGCTCTGTGAATAATCAATGGAGTTTCGGATTGGTTGTCTCGGTTGGTATACTGCAAACCAAATCTTCTTCCTTGTGCAAAGTCAACCTGATTCGTTGCCAGTGTAAACTCTCTGCCAATGGCACTCCAAATTTGCACATCGATTTTGGGTCCGTAGAAAGCTCCTTCATCAGGCACTTCAACATATGGGATTTTTGAATCAATCAAAACCTGCCGAACCATCTCCTCTGTTTCTTTCCACAATTCAGGTTCATTGATGTATTTCTGTCCAAGTTTAGCCGGATCATGCAAACTCAAACGCATGACATATTTATCAATTCCGAAAATCTTAAAATATTTGATGTACATGTCATTTACAGCCCTGAATTCTTTTGCAAAATCATCTTTTGAGCAATAGATATGTGCATCATTCATGTGGAGACAGCGTACACGCATCAAACCAAACAACTCACCACTCTGTTCATAACGATAACAAGTACCGTATTCAGCCAGCCGAAGTGGAAGATCCTTGTAAGATCTGCTCTCAGCAGAAAATATTTTATGGTGATGTGGACAGTTCATGGCCTTGAGATAATACTTCACACCCTCCAACTCCATCGGTGGATACATGCTGTCTTGGTAATAAGGAAGATGCCCACTCGTCAAATACATGCTCTCTTTTGCAATATGTGGCGTAACCACACGCTTGTACCCAGCAGCCAACTCGGTTTCCTTGGCGAGTTTCTCCAATTCCTCAATGATAATGGTACCATTGGGCATCCAAAGTGGAAGTCCGGGTCCCACATCATCATCAAACGTAAAAATTCCCAATTCTTTTCCCAACTTTCGGTGGTCTCTTTTCTTGGCCTCTTCGAGCATTAGAAGATGCTCATCCAATTCTTTTTGATTGGGGAAACTCACACCGTAAATACGTGTAAGCTGTTTATTTTTCTCATCTCCTTTCCAGTATGCACCGGCAATGGATGTAAGTTTGATGGCCTTGATGAGTCCAGTATGCGGAATATGAGGACCCCTGCACAAATCAGTAAAATTCCCTTGTGTATAAAAAGTGATTTCACCATCCTGCAAACCTGATAACAAATCCAGTTTGTATTCATCCCCTTTATCAGTGAAATAAGCTACCGCTTCTGCTTTTGAAATTTCCTTCCTGATATATTCACTGTTTTTTTTAGACAGCTCATCCATTTTTTTCTCGAGCGCCGCAAGTTCATCCTCAGAGATATGTCTTCCACCCAGATCCATGTCATAATAAAATCCTCTGTCAATTGCTGGGCCCACCCAGAACTTCACTCCGGGAAAGGTCGCTTCCACTGCTTCTGCCAACAGGTGTGCTGAAGAATGCCAAAAAGTTGATTTACCATCGGTGTCATCCCATGTCAACAGTTTCAATTCGCAATCTTTATGCAATGGGGTTGAAGCATCTCTCACTGTACCATCAACAGATGCAGCAATGACTTTTTTTGCCAATCCTTCTGCAATGCTTTTTGCAACAGCCATGGGTGTAATCCCCTTGTCATAACTTCTGACCGCACCATCTGGAAACCTAATATTGATCATGGTTTGATTGAGATTGTTGTCGATTTTAAGACTGCAAATTTAACGAACTATTGGGTAAGCTCAGCTTCAATTAAGGATAATTTGCGGTCCAACACCAAAAATGTAGCATTTGAATAGAATTCTACCCAAGTTTTTAGCAATCACGGCAATTTTCAACCTATCGCTGCTCATTTGGCAAGAAGCAGCTGGCCAAAAATTAAGTGGACAGTGGATCGGCAGTTTCAATTCCAAAGAGGATCCCGCAGAAGCACAAACTGAATATGTGCTGGAATTCGACATCAATGGCAACAATCTCAATGGATATTCTTACACCTACTTTCCAATCGCTGGCAAAAGATATTTCGTGATTTGTAAATTGAAAGGAACCTACGACCAGGGTAGTAAATCACTCATTGTATCAGAGGTAGAAAAACTCAAATCAAACACTCCTCCAGATTTTCAAAACTGTCTGCAAACACATAAGCTCACCTATTTCAAACAAGGTGACAAAGAAACCCTGGAAGGAAAATGGACCCCTGCAGAGAAAGGCAGCAATTGTGGCACAGGCTATTCTGTTTTTGAGAGAAAGATGATTGAAAAAATCAAAACGACAGAAACGGTAAAAAAACAGGAACCTAATGCTGCACCCAAAACTGCAGTAGCAGCAAAAAAAACAGCTGCGCCTAAGCCAACACCTCCTGTTAAGAACACACTGCCTGTGAATACAACTGCTTCTAAAAAAACTATACAAAAAAAAGTTTTACCAAAAAATCCAATTGAACAAAAGCCACTCACTGTAGAAGCAGAAGAAAAAAAGGAAGAGCGGATCATTGCACTGGATGAACCCCAAAAAGTAAAAGAAGCCTACGCC
>JBEAYH010000114.1:0-4304 GCA_041159435.1 Bacteroidota bacterium
ATTTGGTAATTGGATTGGGCAGCTGCATCACCTATAATTTCATCAACCAGGCTGGAGTTTTTTTAGGGGGAAGCATCTCACCCGGACTCGAAATGAGATTGAAATCACTCAAAGATTATACAGCATTGCTCCCCTTGGTAGAGAAAGAATGGAATTTTCCACTGATTGGGTACGATACCAAGACCAATATCTTGAGCGGCGTCATTTGGGGAATGACCAAAGAAATCGAGGGAATCGTGCGTGCTTATGAGGAAAAATATGGGAACTTTAACGTGGTTTTAACCGGGGGCGATTGCACCTATTTTGAAAGGCTTCTTAAAAATAAGATATTTGCAGACCCCGATTTATTATTTAAAGGATTGTATGCGATCAGTGAGACCAATAACTAATTGTTTTTCAGCGTTTTTTATCTTAACGGTTTTCATGATTTCCGGGGCGGTAGCCCAGGAAAATTCCCCCTATTCCAGGTTCGGATTGGGAAACCTCACCCCAGCCCAAAACAACCTGAACAGGGCCATGGGTGGACTTACTGCGGCATATCATAATTTTCAGTCAGTCAATTTTACCAATCCCGCTTCCTATGCCAACCTCAAGATCACTACATACGACATTGGGTTGGATTATAGTTCAAGAACACTCAACACCTTGAACCCACCCAAAAGATTTAACTCATCCTACCTGATCCCCTCCTACCTTCAATTGGGATTGCCGCTCTCCAAGAAAAACAATTGGGGAATGAACATTGGACTCAGACCCATCAGCCGAATCAATTACGACATCACCATCAGAACACGCTCATCCATCGACAGCATGCGCTATGGATATGTTGGAAACGGTGGTACTTACCAGGCTTTTACAGGCATGGGATTTGGAACAAAAAACCTCACAGTGGGATTCAATGTCGGATACATGTTCGGCAACAAAGAATACAATTCCAGGGTCTCTTTCATCAATGACTCTATTACCTACAAAACTTCCAACTCAACAGATACAACGCGTTTTGGCGGAATGTTTTACAATGCAGGCGTCCAATATAAAATCAACCTCAGCAAAACAACATCTTTAAAACTCGGTGCATTCTCAAATTTCAAAACAGAGATGAATGCAACCAAAACCATTTCTCGGGAAACTGTTAATTTCTCCACAGCCAACGGATTACAAATCATTGACAGTGTTTACCGTGGTGTTGACGAAAAAGGTACAATCATTTATCCTTCTTCTTGGGGCGCAGGATTCATGATCGACAATGAAAATGTTTGGATGGTAGGCGTTGAATTGAACGCAGCCAAGTGGAATAACTACAGGTATTTTGGCACGAACGACAATATGGTTGACAGTTGGACGGCAAGGTTCGGTGGACAAATCATTCCCAATTACAAAGGAGAAGGATATTGGTCAAGGGTAGCATACAGATTTGGATTTTCATTTGGCCCCGATAATCTTAAAATCAATAACACCATCAATCAAACCACGTTCAGTTTCGGTGCGGGTTTGCCGGTAAGAAGAAACGTATACACCAACCAATATACAGTTATCAATACTGCATTTGAACTCTGCTACAGAGGAAACAATTCAAATGAAATCAAGGAAAGTTTATTCAGGTTGTCACTTGGACTCAATCTGAGTGATATTTGGTTCAACAAACCTAAGTATCAATAAATTTTTTCAAGTGGTTAAGCATGTCTTCCTGCTCTTGTTCTCATCCATCCTGATGGTGGCATGTGAAAACGACGAGCAAAAAGTAAAAGCATTCTTTCAAAAAAAATTGGGGGTTGACGAGGCTGATTCCATTGAGAGTTATATCAGCCAGTCAGGTAAAATGCGAGCAAGGCTGATTGCGCCTGTATTTTTGAGATACCAAGACACTTCCACACGCATTGTATTGCCGAAAACATTGCATGTTGATTTCTACGATTCTTTGAAAAACATTGAAAGCAAGTTGGATGCCATGCAGGCATATTACTATGAGAACAACAACATTGTTTATTTAAAGGACAGCATTCGCGTTTACAATATCAAGGGAGATACGTTGTTTTGCAAAGAACTTACTTGGGACCAAAACCTTGCAAAATTTTTCACAGAGAAATACGTCCGCATCCACACACCGGATATGATCATGTATGGCGAGGGACTCTCTGCTCCACAGGATTTCAAGACCTTTGAGATCTATAAGATCACCAACAGCGAGATCAGAATCAATCAGTAAATAAATCGTTGTACAAGGTTGCACCTGGAACAACAGAATAATGTGCGAGATCTGTTATGCCCTCTGCTGCAAGCACTGCCTCGTCAATAAAGAAATTACCTGTACAGTCTGTTGATTTTTTTTGAAGTAGATAATATGCTGCGTCTGCCATGATATCAGGGGTTCTGCTCATATTGATCAAGGCTTGGCCTCCCAGCAAATTCTGCACGGCAGCAGTTGCAATGGTTGTCTTGGGCCAAAGTGCATTGGAAGCAATCTGATATTTTTTCAATTCCTCTGAGAGTCCAAGCATGATCATGCTCATATCATATTTGCTGATGGTATATGCAACATGATTCCCTAACCACTTGGGATGCATGTTGATGGGTGGTGATAAAAAAAGCATGTGTGGATTCTTCCCTTTTTTAAGATGAGGGATGCAATGTTTGGAAACCAAAAAAGTTCCACGCACATTGATGTCATGCATCAGATCAAATTTTTTGGATTCTGTTTGCTCTGTATTGGTGAGAGAAATGGCCGATGCATTGTTCACAAGAATATCTATCCCGCCAAATTTTTGTACAGCCTTTTCAATTGCTTCAAGAATTTGCTCCTCAAAACGAATATCACATTGAACAGCCAGCGCATTGCCTCCTGCTTTTTCCACTTCTTCTGCAGCCGTGTAGATGGTTCCCCCTAATTTGGGATTTTCTTCGACCGACTTTGCAGCGATCACGATGTTGGCACCTTCTTTTGCGAGTTTCAATGCAATCGCCTTTCCAATGCCGCGTGTAGCGCCAGTGATAAAGACCGTTTTGTTTTTATAATACATATTATTTGATTGAGCTGATATCTTCCATTACATAAACACCTCTTCCATAAGTAGCAATCACCAACTGTTTATCACGCGGATGAATGAACAAATCCTGCACAGATACTGTTGCAGGTAAATTGCACTGAAGTGATCGCCAGGAGGCACCTCCATTGTTGCTTACATAGATACCCATGTCGGTTCCACAATAGAGAATAGAAGGATTTTGCAGGTCCTCACGAATCACATTCACAGGAGATCCTGGTAAATTTCCTGCAATGCTTTTCCATGTGGTACCATTGTCTTCCGATACATATACATACGGACGATCATCGTCCTCTCTTCTGTTGCTCAAAGTAAGATAGACCCGATTCTTTTTAAACTTTGAAGCAACCAGTCTTGATACATGTGCATTCGACGGAATGTTTTTTATGATGGGTTGGAAAGCAGCACCTTCAGCGGTTCTTACCCAAACCCTTCCATCATCTGTGCCAACATATAGCAATCCTTTTTGCAAAGGGGATTCATCGATGGCAGTAATTGCCTGGTGATTGATGGCATAAGGCGTTCTGCCCATTCTTGATGGATCATTGTAGGTCAGATCGCCGCTGATTCTTTTCCATGAATTTCCTCCATCTGTTGATTCAAACAAATATTGAAATCCATGATAGATGGTTTTGTTGTCGTGCGGTGAAATCATCGTGAATGCCAACCACTCTCCACGATGCACGTCTTCATCATCAGCTTTTTTAGGATATATATCTTTTGATTGGATAGAATCTGGATGGACCTTTTTGCCCCATTCTGGTTTGGGCATTCTCAAATCACTTTTTTGAAGCCTTCCGTAAAATGTGCTTGCGTATACAATATTGGGATCGGTTGGATCAACTGCAATGATCGTGCCTTCTCCTCCAGGCCCGTCCTGCCATGGTTTGATGCCTTCGGGTTTTTTACCAAATGTATTTTTGATGCTGGCCATATAACTTCCTTCGTCTTGAACAGATCCAAAGATGTTGAAGGGAGTCGACATGTCGTAGGTAACATTGTAGAATTGGGTGGTTGGAATTTTTCTGAAGAAATTTTTCCAAGTATTTCCTCCATCATAACTCAACACAACACCTCCATCATTTCCATTTACGATGTAATTGCTGTTGGTTGGATCAATCCACAAAGCATGATGATCGCCATGCAGCTGATCGCTTGTTTTTGGATTGGGACGAATCGCATTGAATGTCTTTCCGCCATCGGTTGATTTGGCAATTGGAACTCCCATGATGTAAACCAGATCTGCATTGTTCGGATCAACCC
>JBEAYH010000117.1:0-4796 GCA_041159435.1 Bacteroidota bacterium
GAGAGAATGGTATATGGCCAAAGTAAAGAGAATTCGTGAAGTCATGCCGGACTGCGCCATCAGTTCCGATGTCATAGCTGGATTTTGCACAGAGGATGATCAGGATCATTTGGACACATTGGATGTGATGCGTAATTCGAAGTATGAATTCAGTTATATGTTTATGTATTCTGAACGTCCAGGAACACTTGCTGCAAAAAGATACAAGGACGATGTTCCGGATGATGTCAAGAAAAAAAGGCTGGAAGAAATTGTATCGCTTCAAAACCAACTTTCATTGGAAAGCAATCAACTCGATCTTGGAAAACAGTTTGAAGTATTGATTGAAGGCGATTCAAAAAGAAGCAATAAACAATGGATGGGAAGAAACAGTCAAAACAAAGTAATCATATTTGACAAAACAAATCCTTCATTGAAAGCGGGCGACTATGTGAATGTTCATGTAACTGATTGTTCACAAGCAACATTGTTCGGAAAACCTGTTTCATAAATACGTGTAGAATGGATTTACAAAGTTTAAAAAACAGATTTGGCATCATCGGGAATTCTCCTGCACTGAATTATGCCCTCCAGGTGGCATCACAGGTTGCCAATACCGATTTGACAGTTTTGATTGTAGGTGAAAGTGGCGTAGGTAAAGAAATATTTTCTCAGATCATTCATGCTCTTTCACCCCGAAAACACAATCCTTTTATTGCAGTAAACTGTGGAGCAATACCGGAAGGTACGATTGACTCCGAACTGTTCGGACACGAGAAAGGTTCCTTCACAGGTGCGGTTGATGCGAGAAAAGGATATTTTGAGACGGTGAACGGAGGCACGTTGTTCATGGATGAAATTGGTGAAATGCCCCTGGGAACACAAGCAAGACTTTTGCGTGTTTTAGAGAATGCAGAGTTTATTCGCGTGGGATCTTCCAAAGTGCAGAAGACAGATGTCAGGGTAATAGCAGCAACCAACAAAGATTTATTGAATGCTACGCAGGATAATAAATTCAGAGAAGACTTGTATTATCGATTGAATACGGTACCGATCAGGGTCCCCTCTCTGAGAGAAAGAAAAGAAGATATCATTTTGCTTTTTAGAAAATTTGCAGTTGACTTTGCTGAAAAATACAGAACAAGTCCTATTCAACTGACCGATGAAGCCAAACAGATGCTATTGAATTATCCTTGGCCTGGAAATGTGAGAGAATTGAAAAACATTGCAGAGCAAATATCTGTATTGGCAGAGGACAAGTCCATTTCCGCTCAGGTACTGGAAAAATTTCTTCCCAAAACCAATCAGAACAACCTTCCCATGTTGGTAGGCAGCAATCAGCCGGGCGTTGGAAAAGCGGAATTCATGAATGAACGCGATATCCTTTACAAATTATTTTTTGATTTGAAAAAGGATGTTACTGAAATGAAGAAAATGTTCTTTGAAATTGTTCAAAATCCCTCTGTAGCCTCTTCCGTTTCACAGATGGTGGAGGAAAATTTTCGTCAGGAGATTCCATTAAGCAGCAGGACTTCACATGAATCAAATACCCACGCCAATATAATTCCGGTGCACTCCAACCAACCTGTCATCCTCTCAGACAACAGAGACCTGGAAGAGTCGATTGTCGTTGACGAATCACTCAATATCATGGACAAGGAGAAGGAATTGATTGAAAGAGCACTGAAAAAGCACAAGGGAAAAAGAAAGGATGCTGCATCAGATCTGGGTATCAGTGAAAGAACGCTTTACAGAAAACTAAAAGAATATGATATCGAGGAATAAAAAATTGAACCAAATCATAAAAATGGTTTGTTTGTGGTTGCTTGGCATCTTATTTTTTCAAGGCACCTGTCGTTACTCATTGAAAGATGCCGCTCCCATACCGGCAGATATTAAAACGGTGAAAGTAGCTTTCATTGAAAACAAAGCCAGGTATATCAATCCGCAGCTGAGTCCCAAGCTAACTGACAAACTCCGCCAAAAGATTGTGAACCAAACACGTTTATCTCAAACAAACGATGAAGCCGATTTTGAAATAAGCGGTTACATCAGCGACTATTCCGTCAGTACCTCAGGTATATCACAACAGCAGGTAGCTACGAACAATTTGAACGTAACGGTACATATTGTTTTCAGGAATAGAAAGGATGAGAAGAAAAATTTTGAAACCGACATTACCAGGAACTTCCCTTTCTCTGCAACAAAGAGCCTTTCACAGGCCGAATTGGACTTAAATGATCAAATGGTCAACAACCTGACCGATGAAATATTCAACCGAATTTTTTCGAATTGGTAAACAAGCTATATTAGCATAATGCCCAAGGAAACAGACTACATCGTACAATCACTTTTCGACAGGGAGCATCTTGATGAGATGACCCTCGACGAACTCAAAGAGATGACCGAGTCATATCCTTATTCAGCGCTGCTTCATTTGTTGTATACCAAAAAATTAAAATCAAGACTCCATATCGGATACAAAGACGCACTTTTACACACATCCCTATTCTTTAATCACCCTCAGTGGCTTGCTTATCAGATAAACGACGATGCTGAAATTGGTGTTTTTAGAAAAAACAATGTTGAAAGAAGTGAACAGGAATTGAAAGAAGAGCGACTCGACGAGCAGCAAGCAACAATGATAGAATCAACGAACGAAAATACTGAAGTCGAAGATAAAATTGAAATACCCATCGACCCCTATCATACGGTAGATTATTTTGCATCACAAGGAATAAAACTTTCCAAAGAAGAACAAAAAGATGAACTTTCTAAAAAAGTACAATCCTTCACAGCATGGCTAAGAACCATGAAGAGACTGCAGCCTGCTCTTGAAACGACTACTTACAAAAACATAGAAGAAATATTCGGTACCCAACAAGGTGAACCGAATCCTGATAAAAATGAAGTATTCACAGAAGCGATGGCAGAAGTGTATCTCAAGCAGGGACTGCGCGAAAAAGCCATCGAGATCTACCACAAATTAAGTTTGCAAAATCCTGCCAATCATCATATTTTTGCCGCCAGGATTCAACAGATTAAAGAAAACAAATTATGACAACGCTATTCATTGCCCTTATCGTCCTTGCCTCTGTACTTCTTGGTGTAATTGTTTTGATACAAAATCCAAAAGGAGGCGGATTGGCAGGTAACATCGCAGGTTTCAGCAATCAGTTCATGGGTGTAAAGCAAACCACAGATGTACTTGAGAAAGGTACTTGGATACTTGCGAGCGCACTGGTAGTTCTATGCCTGGTTTCTGCCCTTGTCATTAAATCTGGAAAAGGAACAACAAACGACACCATTAAAAACATTCCAACAACTGGAGCAACCAATCAATCCACTCCAGCTGTTCCATCTCAACCTGTGAGTCCCGCTCCAGCAAAATAAACAAAGCATCTCATGATATACCCCGCTTCAACAAGCGGGGTTTTTTATTATATTGAATGATGGCAAAGGCAAAAAAGACAACAAAGAAAAAAAGTACAAACAGGAAAAAAGGCAGCATCGGTCTGATACTCATCTGCACCTTGGCATTTTTGTTTGCTGGATTTTTTTATACGCTCTTCTTAAGACCGGCAACCAATTTCAAGGGAGAGGAAGTGGTGATTTTAATACCAAGTTCAAAAGCAAATAAAACATTTGTAAAAAATAAAATCAAAGCATCGATCAAACCTGCTCAATACACGAGCTTTCTGGCGCTGGCTGAATGGTTCGGCTACTGGGATCACATCAAAGCAGGAAGATATATCATTAAAAAAGATGCAAGCATATTCAGTTTTTTCAGAAAACTCAATGGAGGTAGACAAACCCCGATCACCCTCACCATCAACAAATTCAGGACCAACAAAGATCTCGCCAAATACGTTGCAACAAAATTTGAATTCACCGAAGCTGAATTGTTGAAATTTATTTCTAACAATGATTCGATCGCCTCATTGGGCATCAATTCCCAAACGCTGATGACATGTATCATTCCAAATACATATGAAATATACTGGAATGTGAGTCCCAGGGAATTCATGGAAAGGATGAACAAAGAATCAAATGATTTTTGGACTGAAAGCAGAATCGAAAAAGCGAAGGAACTGGAACTTTCAAAAGAAGAGATCTATACCATTGCTTCCATTGTAGAAGAAGAGACCAACGACAACGATGAAAAACCATTGATCGCAAGTGCATATGTCAATCGGCTTAAAAAAGGAATGAACCTAGGGGCTGACCCCACCATTAAGTTTGCATTGAACAATTTTGGACTCAAAAGAATTACACTCGCCCATATCAATGCATCTAAATCCTCACCTTATAACACTTATAAAAACAAAGGCTTGCCTCCGGGTCCCATTTGTACAGCATCCATAGCCTCCATTGACGCAGTTTTAAAGGGCGAGAAGACAGACTATTTGTATTTTTGCGCAAAGGAGGATTTCTCAGGCTCACATAATTTTGCAGCGACTGCTGAAGAGCATTTCAAGAATGCTAAAAAATATCAGCGGGCACTGGACAGTCTGAAAATTCATTAATCAACAATGATCAAACTACAAAGGATCATCATTGAAAGTTGGCCGGTCAAACCAATCATTGACTGGTCGAAAAGAGTTATACTACCCGGATTCGAAGGAATTCCTCTGTACGATGTAGTTGTTTTTTTTATGAAACAAACCCAGCAAATCGGATTGAATGAAAGGGCCGCATCCGTTGCTTTCAATTTTCTGATGGCCATTCCTCCTCTTTTCATTTTTCTTTTCACTACGCTCTCCTTTTTCCCAGGCTCAAAAACACTTTATAGTGAAATTCTCATTCTGTTGAAAAAT
>JBEAYH010000130.1:0-2770 GCA_041159435.1 Bacteroidota bacterium
ACAAGAGATACCATCCACACACATTATAATCTTTTTCAAAAAGAGTTTATTTTAATTGATACTGCAGGAATCAGACGAAAGACGAAAGTGCATGAAGATCTTGAATTTTACTCCGTCATTCGCGCGATCAAGGCCATGGATGAAGCTGATATTTGTTTGATGATGATTGATGCGGAGAAAGGAATCACCCAACAAGACTTGAATATATTTTCTTTGGCGGTCAAAAAGGGCAAGGGGATTGTGTTTCTTGTCAACAAGTGGGATCTGGTCGAGAAATCAACCAACACAGCTAAAGATTATGAGAAAAATTTAAAAGATCGACTGGCTCCTTTCAAAGATGTTCCTGTTCTTTTTATATCAGCAAAAGAAAAAACCAGGATTTTCAAGGTGATTGAGACTGCTTTGCAGGTATACGAAAACAGAAATCGTAAAATTCCTACTTCACAACTTAATGAAGTAATGCTCAAAGTCATCGAAGCATATCATCCACCGGTTGTCAGGGGAAATTCTATAAAAATAAAATTCATCACACAACTTCCGACTGCTGTTCCAAGTTTTGCCTTTTTTACCAATTATCCTGATGATATCAAAACGCCGTATAGAAATTATTTAGAAAATAAATTGAGAGAGGTCTTTAAATTCAGCGGTGTCCCTGTGAGAATCTTTTTTAGAAAAAAATAAAGAGAGGCGACTGGAAAGCCGCCTCGTAGCCTTGTGTATAACCCAAAACCGATTTAGAATTTGTAATAAGCTCCCAGCAGTAGGCTCGCAGTTCCATTTTTTTCAGATCCCAACTTATTGTGGAACACTTTGTTTGAACAGTTCTCAAATCTGAATTCTGGGATGAGCATAACTGGACCAACTTTCACATTTGCAGAAAAAGTAGTTGCAAGAATTGATCCCCCATATGCGGCAGATGATAAAGAGGCCAGCTTGTACTTATCGGAAAATATTTCTGATCTAAGGGTGAATCCAATCGTTTGCTTTGGATCATAGTTGACATAGACTGCATTTCCAAACCACGCATTCCTAGCAACTGCAGTTGCCAGTTTTATACTGGTCAATGTTCCATTGTATCCCAAATTCCATTCATCATTCAGTTTTGTTGTCAATACTGCATCTATTTGTCTGGTTTTCGCAGCATCAGAGGGCCTTCGTCCTCCAACATAGTTGATGTATAATTTGACATCATCATTGAAGGCAAGCGTGTACTGTGCCAGCATTGATTTTTTATTTCCCGCTGGGGCCTTTCTGTAATCTGTGGGATTGGCGATTCCTATCATGAAAGCAGATTTTCCTACTGTGTAATCTGCTTTTAGTCCAGTGTGCAAAAAAGGTCCATATGAAAACATATAGGACATGCTATAATTTCTGTTTACGTTTGGATCAAGTACTTCATATCCCACATGGGTTGCCCATGATCCAGCAGTGATTTTGAAATTATCTTTGATGTTGATGGATGCATACAGTTGTTTAATATTAGATAGCAGTCCCTTGTCGTTGTAGGCAAATTCTGCAGCCCTTTTTCCTACACCAATGTCGGCGACAACATTCAATTTTTTATAAGTTAAATCTGCTTTTCCTGAAACCATTCCCATCATGAATTTTCCGTAACTATTTGTAAAGCTTGTTTTGTTGTTGGTGATGTCCTCTCCAAAATCTTGGCGAACATAGCCATCGATTGTTCCAGAAAATTTCAAAGAATAACTTTTTGATGTTGAATTGGCATCTTGAGCCGATACATGGTATGCGCTTGCGCAAACCAATGCAGTTAAGCAAAGTTTTCGTAACATTGTTTTGGTTTTTAGTTCTAAAAGAGGGTATGGCAAAGGCAATTGTTCTAGTCCAACATTGCCCCGCGCTGTACCCTTGTTTATTTTTCAGGGCATTTATGCCTTGTTTGGATTCCTGCCATATTTTTCATCGTGTTGCGTTTGATCAAGTCCCAATTCTTCTTCCTCTTCACTTACCCTCAACGGTTGAATCAGGTTGATGAATTTGAAAATCAGGTATGATACCACAAATGAATAGCTCACTGCAATCAGCATTGCTTTCAATTGTGTTATAAAGAAGTCAACATTGCCGTAAAGTAGTCCGTCATTACCTGCACTGTTAACAGATTTCGTTGCAAAAACCCCTGTTAGTATCATGCCAACGATTCCACCAACACCGTGACAGGGAAAGACATCCAGTGTATCATCCAATGTTGATTTTTGTTTATAGTGGACTGCTAGGTTTGAAACAATTGCAGCAAAAACTCCAATAAAAATGCTTTGTGGTACGCCTACAAAACCTGCTCCTGGTGTGATGGCAACCAAACCAACAACTGCGCCTATGCAAAATCCCATTACGGATGGTTTTTTTCCTTGCATCACATCAAAAAACATCCACGACAAGCCAGCTGCAGCTGCGGCAGTATTGGTAGTGGCAAATGCTGAAACTGCCAGTCCATTTGCACCAAGTGCAGATCCTGCATTGAATCCAAACCAACCGAACCATAGCAATCCAGTTCCGATTAAAACATATGGAACATTGGCGGGTGGCACTTCCGCGCCTTCCAGGTGGGCTTTTCTGCGTTTTAATACCAATACACCAGCCAATGCAGCACATCCTGCTGAAATATGAACGACCGTGCCGCCTGCAAAATCCAGTGCTCCTAATTTAAATAGAAACCCATCGGGATGCCAACTCCAATGTGCAAGAGGAGCGTAAACGAGGATGCTGAATAAAATAATAAATAAGATATAGGAGGTGAACCTTACTCTCTCTG